>JASHWA010000443.1 GCA_030044325.1 Bryobacteraceae bacterium | reverse complement strand
TGCTTGAGACGCGCATCAACGGGGAAACGGTGCAGAAGCAGTCAACGTCGGATCTGTTGTTCGACTGCCCGGCGATTGTGAGCTACGTGAGCCAATGGGTCACGCTTGAGCCGGGCGACGTGATTTACACGGGCACACCGGGATCGACGAAAAGAATGAATCGAGGCGACATTGTGGAAGTGGAAATCGAGAAAATCGGCGTGCTGAGGAATGCGGTCGCATGAAAACCGGCCTGTTTGTCGCGTTGGGCATGTTTTCGGCCGCGTATATCGCAGTGTGGGTCGCATCCATTTTTCGGGCGCCGCGGCGTAGTTCCGCGCCGGGATTTCGCGACAATTTCGTCGGCTTCGTCACCAATTTTTTCGATACCCTCGGCATCGGATCGTTCGCGCCGACGACTTCGTTCTTCAAGCTATGGGGACTGGTGCGCGATGAGCAGATTCCGGGAACGCTGAACGTCGGGCACACGATTCCGACGCTGGTCGAAGCGTTCATCTACATCGCCGTGGTGGATGTGGATGTCAAGACGCTGGCGCTGATGATCGGAGGTTCGGTCGCGGGCGCTTGGTTCGGAGCGGGGATCGTTTCACGCTGGCCGCGGCGATGGATTCAGGTCGGCATGGGATTCGCGCTGCTGGCGATGTCGGGAATTTTTCTGCTTCAGGCGCTGAAGCTGATGCCCGGAGGCGGCGATTCGCTCGGACTGGTGGGCGCGAGGCTGGCGCTGGCGATCGCCGCGAACATCATGCTCGGCGCGCTGATGACGCTGGGCATCGGATTGTACGGGCCGTGCATGATCCTGATCAGCCTGCTGGGAATGAATCCCAAGGCCGCGTTCCCGATCATGATGGGATCCTGCGCGTTTCTGATGCCGGTGGGCAGCATGCGCTTCATTCGCGAGCAGCGCTACAACCTGAAAGCGGCGCTGGGGCTGACGCTCGGCGGGATTCCGGGAGTGTTGATTGCGGCGTACCTGGTGCGGGAGATGCCGCTCGGCGCGGTCCGGTGGCTGGTGATCGTGGTGGTGGTTTACACGGCCGCTGCGATGCTGCGATCGGCGGTCGTCGAACGCCGCGCGGCGCCGGCCGCGGCTGCTTCCGCCTAAGAATTTTTCCTTCAGACCAACGCGCTCCATTACTGTCGCGCCTCAACCGGCCTGAGAATGTGAGGCGCGACACAGTTATGACGGGCGCGATGACATTGCGATTCCAGTACTACGAGACGTAGGCTCGCGTGATTTCGGCTATGGATCGCGTTCCGCACTGGCGCATGGTCAACAGCAGCTCGGCGTGGAAAATATCGAGCACGCGCTCGACGCCGGGCTGGCCAAAGGCTCCCAATCCCCATAAGTAAGGGCGGCCGATGCCGACCGCGGTCGCGCCCAGCGCGAGCGCTTTAAAAACATCCGATCCGCGCCGGAATCCTCCATCGACCAGCACCGGCACGCGGCCATGCACCACCTCGACCACTTCGGGAAGCACGTCGATGGTTGCGCGATCGGCATCCATGGCGCGGCCGCCGTGATTGGAAACCACCATGCCGTCGACGCCGTGTTCGACCGCAAGCTGCGCGTCCTCATGCGTCTCGATACCCTTGATGAGCAGTTTCATCCTGGTCAGCTTGCGCAGCCGGTCGACGAAATCCCAGGTGATCGCCTGTCCCAGAATGCCGCCATTGATTCCGGCCACCATCGGCCTGGTCGAGTTCGATCCGGGGCCGCCGGAGCCGTGGCACACGGTGCAATTGCGGGTGTCGGCTTTGCTCAGCCGCCGCTGGGTTTCGGTGTTGCGCCCGGGATTCACGTCTACCGTCAGGAACATGACCGTACATCCCGCCGCTTCCACACGGGCGACCATTTTTTCGACGCCTTCCCATTGCCGCGGCGCGTACATCTGGTACCAGGGCGGACGGCCGAGGGCCGCCGCGACGTCCTCGACCGAAGTCGAAGAAACGGTCGAGAGCATCTGCGCCGCGTTTTTCGCTTTGGCGGCGCGCGCCGTGCCGAGCTCGCCGTCGGGATGGAACGCCTTCTGGCTGCCGCACGCCGAAATATAAACAGGACTCGGCCATTTTGTTCCAAACAATTCGACGCTCGAATCGACTTTGCTCACATCCACCAGCCGGCGCGGGCGAACCTTAAGCCGCAGGAGGCCATCGCGATTGGCGTGCAGGGTGGCATCGTCGTCGACGCCGGTCGCCATGTAGGCCCAGTGGGCGATCGGAATTTTGCGGCGCGCGGCCTCTTCGAAATCCATGATGTCCAGCGCCTGTTTGGGATCCGAGATCACGTCATCGGCGCCAAAGGCGAGCGGGCTTGCGGCGAGGAAGCTTAAGAATTCGCGGCGTGAGTTCATAACAAACGTATCCTACCTCAGTTTTTTCCCCTACGCCCCTAACTTTCTTCTCATGTTCACCCGATAGAAAAGGAGCAGGGCTCATCGAGTATGCACATGGACGCAATTCTCTGGATGTTTCTTCCGGTTTTCGTGGCCGGCGGAAGCGCGCTGTTGTCGTTTTACGTGATGCAGGCGAAGATGGAGGTCGCGCTGGCGAAGGAACGCGAATCGCTCGCGGAAGCTCGCGCGACGATCAGTTCGCAGAAGATCACGCTCGAAGAGCGCATCAAGGCGACCGAAGAATCCACCAAGCGCCACGCGCTCGACGATTTCATGCAGGATTTTCGCGTGGAAGAGCGCAGCTACGTTCGCGAAAGCAAGTCGCTGACCACTTCCAAGCGCAGCATGGTTATGCAGGAGCGGCTGTTTTTCCGCAACATTCCGCTGTCGAACTGGATCGAGCATGAAATGATTGTCGAGGAAGGCTTCGAGATCGATCAGTTGCCCAAGGAATCGGTGTTCACCACCCAGGCGATCGCCGGGCAAACGGGCGACGGGCGCATTCCGATCTCGAAGTTCCTGAACGAGATCACGGCCGAGGAAAAACGGCCGGAGCCGCAGCGCGGGCTGGTTCGCGAACCCTTCCGCGAACCTGCGCGGGAACCTGCTCGCGAGCCGGCGGTGCTGGTGGCGGCGCGGATTCCGGCGTTCGGGGCGCAGTAAACACACTCTCTTGTGTGAAGCCCGCCGGACGGCGGCGGGTTAACCTCTCAGCCGGCGCGCGATCGATTCGGCGAGCTGGACGCCTTGGATCGTGATGGTATGGCGCGCGCTGTCGGTGCGGGTGAGATAGCCGCATTCCTTCAAGTACCACAGGCTGAATTCGAGGCAGTCTTTGGGAGTTCCGAGCAGCGATTCGAGCTCGCGCAGGCCCAGGCTGGGCTGATCGGGGTGCGTGAGCCGGCGGCGATAGAGCGCGAGCATGATCTGGTCGCGGCGCGCAGCTTCTTCGACCGGATCGGGAGCCGTGCGTTCCGGCTCCGGCGCAACCGGACGCGGCGTGGGACGATATCCGGCGTCGTAGGCGGCGCGTTTTTTGGGATCGCTCAAAATTTCGTAAGCTTCAGCGAGCAGGCGGAACTTTTCGGCGTCCCCGGTTGCGAGGTTGTCCGGATGGAAGCGCTGCGCCTGAATGCGATAGATGCGACGTACGGTCTCCGGATCGGCATTGGGGCTGATCTGGAGGATTTCGTAATAATCGGACGGCACGCCGCGGGTCTCCAAAATTGCTTTATCGGCTGTTGGAGGCCCGCGGTGCAGAGCGAATTTCTATTTCGTGTTGATGTTGGTGCTATTCGATGCCGTTCCGTTGATGGTGATGACCGGGGCGTGCGACCCAGCCGCGAGACCGGTGGGAATCACGACATCCGCCTGGTAAAATCCGCCCACCGCGGTCGGCACGAGACCTATATAGGTCACCGTCGAGGGCATTCCGTCGATAGTGATGCCGGAGGTTTCCGTAATGGGGAACTCCTGGGAGGGCGTCGGTTCGCCCGTCTTCAGCGAGGTCTGCCCTTCAACCGGTCCTCCGCCGGTGAAATAGACGACGATGGTCGAGCCTGCGGGAGCCGGGCTCGAGCTCGAATTCAGCGTGTAGACGGAAACAGGACTGGTCACGCCATAGCTCGGCGTCGCGTACCAGGAGCCCGAGATGATGCTTCCGTTCCCGTTGAAGCTCAGAACTCCGGAAATGTAATTGGCGGAGGCGAGGGTGGAGGACTGAAGAGCAAATCCATTCCCGTTGAACGCAAATGAACTGTTGAATGTCGAGAGCGAGCACGCCGCGGCCGGCATCGTGTTGCCGCTGGCGGTCAGGTTATAAGTCGCGTCCTGCCCGGTGAGGATGTAATCCGAGCCGGAGTCGTAAACGCCGAGCGTGAACGTCGCCGTATACTGAGCGTCCCGATGCAATTCGCCTGGATACTGTAAGTGCCCGAAAGCGTTCTCGACGCGCCCGCGGCCGAATTCGTGTTCTCGGTCAAGGTGGTATTCACCGCGCTCAATCCATCGAAAGTCGCCGTGCCAATACCCTCGGCTGCATTGGAAAACACCGCGGCCGACGAATTGCTGACCGCGCGGCCGGTGAGAGTGAACGAATAGTTTCCGTTGAGCGAAGCGGAATTGCACGTCCCTCCGCCGACTTGAGGTTGCGCCGTGAGCGGAATCGCGCACAGACACAACAACACCATCGTTACCAGTCGAATTTTCATTTTCCTTTCTCCTGTTTTTGGATGAAACGCTAACGCGACACGCAGGTCCCGTTGCCAGACGCTATTGGTCGAAACCCTGTTTCAGGAGAAAAGTTGTCGCGCACACTGGCCTTGCTCGCCGCGGTTTGCGTCAACGTGGTCGAGCCGCGGCGATTATGTCGCGCTACTCGGTTTTAGGCAGCGCGGAGGTCAGGAATTCGCTGAAATCGTGCTTCAGCTTGGCGTGCGAATCGCTGTCGATGTACAGCATATGGCCGGCCTGATAGAAATCCCAGGTGATGTTCTTGTGCATCTGGGGGCTCAGGCCCATGTGGTTGAAGGTATATTCGACGGCGTAATAGGGCGTGGCGAGGTCGAAATAGCCGGCCGCGATCATCACCTTCATGTACGGATTCCTGACCATCGCGTTGCGCAGCAGGCTGGTGGTGTCGCCGAAGCCGTTCTGCACCTGGTAATCCCAGGGCTGGACCCCGCCGCTCGGATAGTAGAACATGTCGGTTTTGAAACCGAGCTCGGTGCGGATGTAGTTGGTGAAGATGGCGGTGAACGGCGGCGTGATCAGCGTGCTGGACGGATCGTACTCGCTGGTTTCGCCGGTGTTGAGCGACGACGGACCCATCAGGCGGCCATCGTAGCGGCCGATGGTCTCATGCTCGTCGCGCATCAACTGGCGCGCGAAGTGCGAAACATCCCAGCGCAGATTTGTTTCCTCGAGATAATGCGCGTCGAGGCCGGTATAGCGCACCAGCTTGTCGATGACCGCTTTTCGCTCGGCCGGCGGAAGCTGGTCGCCTTTGCCGAGCGCGACGGCGTAGTCGCCCATGGCGAAAGTTTCGGCTTCCTTGAGGAACGTCTGGAGCGGCTTCTTCTGAAGATCGGCGGCGACCTTCTTGTGATACCAGGCGTCGGCGCAATAGGTGGGCAGCTCGAGCTGATAGACCAGGTCGTCGCTGCGGCTCCAGATGGTCTCGAGATTGAGCGTGGTGCCCACCAGCACGATGCCGTTGAAGGCGATGCCGTGATCGATCAGATAACCGGCGAGGCCCGCGGTGCGGAAGGTGCCGTAGCTTTCCCCTGCGATGAACAGCGGCGAGAGCTCGCGATTGTTGCGGGTGACGTAGAGACGCATGAACTCGCCCACGGATTGAATATCGCCGGAGACGCTGTTCATGCGGCGCGCGACTTCAACGGTTCGGGCGCGGCTGTAGCCGGTGCCGACCGGATCGATGAACACCAGATCCGTTTTGTCGAGCCATGTGTCCTGGTTGTCCTTCATCTGGTAGGGCGGCGGAGGCATGCTTCCATCGGGCATCAGTTTCGGGCTGCGCGGACCAAAGCCGCCCATGTGCACCCACATCGATGCCGACCCCGGGCCGCCGTTGAAGCTGAAGGTCAGCGGACGCTTGGTGGGATCGGCGCCGTCGAGCGTGTAGGCCATATAAAAAATGTGCGCTTCGGTGATGCCGGAGGAATTCTTGAGCGGCATCTCGGCGACGGTCGCGGTGTAGTTGATCGTCTTGCCATCGATGTTGAGGGAGTGATGCGTGGCGACCGGGCTTTCCAGGCTTTCGTCGATGCCGCCGATGGCAGGACCGGGGCCGGGAACGCCGCCGCGTCCGCGGCCGGCCTGAGGCGCCGGAGCGGGAGCGGCTCGCTCGGCTGCGGGCTGCTGGGCTTGTTGCGATTGCTGGGATTGCTGCGCCTGCTGGCCCTGGCGGCCTTGCGCGTTCGCGCTCGGAACCTGGGTGAAAAGCGCCACGGCGAGCGCCGCGGTGGCGTGAGGGAAAAGAGATTTGGACATTTGCATCCATGATATTACGCGGCGGAAGTAGGTAGTGGGTAGTAGGCAGTGGGTGGTCGACTACCCGCTACCCACTACCCGCCAGTAGCCTATCCAGGGGAGGCGAAACGATAAGACCGGATGCATCCAATTCGTAGATATGTTCGAGCAGAGTTTACTACCGAGAGGCAAGACGCGCCGGACATGGACCATCGCGCTGGCTGTTTTGATTGAAGGCCTGGTGGTCGGGGCACTGATTCTGTTGCCGTTAATGTACGTGCAGGCGATTCCTGCGCCGGACTTGATAACACGTTTAACGTTACCTGCTCCGCCGGCGCCGCCGCCTCCGCCTCCTCCACCCGCGGCCAGGGCGAGGATGGTCAAGCCGGCGCCTCGCAAGTTCAACCCCCAGGGATTGACTGCGCCTCGCGAGATCCCGAAACAGGTGGCGCAGGTGAATGAGCCGGTTGCGCCGCCGATGCCGGACATGGGATCGATCTGCGGGGTGGTAGGCGGAATTCCCGGCGGAGTGCCGGGAGGGATTGTGGGTGGAGTGATCGGGTCGGTTGCGAATGTCGCGCCGCCTCCGCCGCCGGCGCCGAAAGCCGAGGAGCCGGAGACGCCGTCGCGGATCCGCGTCGGCGGGCAGGTGGAAGCGGCGAAGATTATCAATGAAGTCGAGCCGACGTATCCGCGGCTGGCGGCGATGGCTCGCGTAACCGGCGTGGTGCGATTAAAGGCCGTGAT
>JASHWA010000442.1 GCA_030044325.1 Bryobacteraceae bacterium | reverse complement strand
GCGCTGTTTGCCGAGAACGACGAGCCAGGGTAGGTGACGTCCGTTCCGGCAAACGTAGTGATAATTCCCTGTGCCCCACACGGCGCCGCGAGCAGGAGAATCGCCAGACCTGAGCGGCGCATATTCTGAAATCGTACCATCACGCCTCGAATCGCGAAATCGGGGCGCGCAAAGGGTAATCTCCCGCTCGGAAGCTTCGATGGTTTCGCGGCTCACGGTCGAGCGCGATACGCCTACGGTGTCGGCCATTTCCGGCAGAATTTTGCGGTAGCGCCGGGTGGACACGCCGTTCATCAAGATTTCCAGCATACGCTCGCCCAGGGCATCCTTCTGCTGCATGGCTTGATACGCCGGAATGGGACTTCTCTGTGGGCGCCGCGGCCTTTGTTTCGCAAGCGCGGCCGGTTCACTTTCAGCTGGCGCTCTTTCAAACACACGCCCCGGTTCGGCTCGCATTACTTCGTTACCCCCTCCTTCGGGTCTTCGTACGGGACAAGATGGAGAGGGCGCGAGTCTGCCCCCAGGAGCCACCGTTTCCGATTTGGAAAGTACCGAAACAATTCCTGGTTTCGGTCACTGCCGAGGTCCCGCGCCCAGACGATGGCCGAGTGATCAATATCAGCGGCGTTATACACCCACTCTTCGCCGACATTATGCTGCGGACTATAGTGGACGATAACGAGGTGGGGACCGCCCCTTCGCGCCAATTCGCTGACTACCGCGGACCGTGCGCGCAGAGCGGTTGGGGGTTGCGCCGCCGAGGCAGCAACCGCGATTTGGACCAGGCACACGATCGGGACCGCGGGTACCAGCAACTTTCCGACACTCCACCCGCGGCGCTGCGAAATCCAAATGCACCGCAAGCTTTGCACGCCCAGGATGGCGAACAATGCCGTCAACGACGCCGCGTAGTGGTACTGAATAGGAACGGTGAGCAGAATTCCTGAAAGCGTAATCAGCGTGCCAAGGGCGATTATCCGCAAACGGCCGCGAAAAATGGGCCTGAAGGCCAGTAGCGGCAGAAACACCAGCGGCCCGAGATAGAATGAGCCCAGCAGCCGGAGCTTGTAAAGAGTGAACTCCATGGCGCCGCGGAACGTCTGAAATCGCTCGTAGTCCCTGCGCAGAGTGATGAAGTTCGCTCGTAGAGAATCGTCATTGTAGTGAGGCTCAGGCGGACTTCTCTGCCAAATGAAAGCTGGCGATGCCGCATACTGTTCGTAGTACGCTTCTTGAGGATGCTTCCAAACGCTGCCCGTCACACGGTAGAAGTATAAGCCGGTTGCGATCGCTGGGAGTACGAGAGTCGCGGTAACAGGCACGACAAGTGCGGATCGGATCCTTTGATGCGAAAGCTTCTGGCGGCGTGCTTGGGTGAACAGCCATATGGTCAAGACGGCAGTCAACCATAACCCTTCGTACGGTCTCGAATTCGCCAGCACTGCCGCTCCAGTCGCGAAGGCCAATGAAAGTTGCCACGTTATCCGTACTCTCATCCGGGCGATCGCTCCAGCCATAATGGCGCCGGCACCTGCTGTCACTGCGCCCCCCCAGTAACTGTTCATCCAATACGTCGTCAAGGTAAGCGCGCAGACCCAGATGATGCCCAAAATCGACCATCGAGGTGGAAGCCATCCTTGTATCGCCCAAGCCACCGCGGCGCACATCAGTCCAGCGCTGAACCAAACTCCCCACCAAGGCGTTCCAGTTGCCCATTTTCCAAGCGCAAGGAACAGACCCTGGGCCGGCGGGTAGATCGATGCGTAGGTTGGTTGCTGCAACACAAAAAGTGTTTCAAAATGCCGCCACATCGGGTGTGGGGGATTAGCGACGCGGCCGGACGCGAACGTGTCACCCATCAATAAATAGCTGAACTCGTCTGGCACGCTCGGCTGAGGTATCGGCCAAGCCCAAAGGAAGAGCACCCGTAAGGTGCACACGGACACGGCGGCGCCAACGATCACGGCAATGCGCTGGGAGCCGATTCGACACGCCCACGAGTCCCCTCGGCGGACGATTGCCTCGAAGGCGTCAGGCCGAATACGCTGAAAAATCCATATCGCTGTCAGGATCGCAACGCTCGCAAGAAGCAAAATAGTGGTCGGATGATTCAAGATCGCACCTGACACCCCAATGAAGAGCGAGAAGTGATTGTAACAAAGAACCGGAGCCTCCTCGAAAAGGCGGCATATCTATTTTGCATTGACAAAACTCACATTTTCTGTTGACACTGTAGCGCCCGGATTTTATAATTGCGCTGTTTATCTAAAATGAAACGAGTTGGTCCCAGGTCTGCGCCATTGACCGTCGGGTCGTGGGTTGGCGCGGTCGTGATTCTTCTTTGCGGAATCCTAACGACCGTTCCACGCAGCGAAGGCCAGTACGGCTACGGTGGCGGCGGTGGTGGTGGCGGCGGCGGTGGCGGCGGCGGAAGCGGTTCCATCGAATTGGTGATTTCCCCGCTGACGATCGCGTTTACCGCAGCCGGTGCGGTCGTGACGCCCAATCCTGCGCTCATCTCCATCCAGTCAGCCGACTCGCAGAACGAAGCGTGGACGGCCGTGATCGACAACGGAACGCGGGGCACGACGGTGCCGTGGCTCAACCCGTCGCTGCTCGCCGGCGCGGCTCCGGATAGCACTCA
>JASHWA010000441.1 GCA_030044325.1 Bryobacteraceae bacterium | reverse complement strand
AACGCGTTCCTAAAAACCGGGAATCCACTGTTTCCCTTCGAAAACCAGATTTTCCGTTCACCCGATTTCGAGCCACTCGATGTCATGCACGACGTGATTGCATCGAAACCCCCGGCGCGCGATGGATTCTACGCCGCGACCTTCCATTCGAGCGAATATGTCGAGGGTCAGGACGGCGCGTTCGGATTTCAGTATTTCCTGCTGCTTCCGGCGATGCTGATTGTAGGGAACCGGAAAGCTCCCTGGGCGCTGATCGCGCTGGCGCTCGCCGGCGCGATTTCCAGCTTCATTTCGCTGCCGAACCTGCGCTATCTCTACCCCGCGTTGCCGCTGGTTTCCATCGGATTCGCGTGGCTGATCGCGGAGATCCCCTGGCTGGCCGCGCCCGCGGCAGCCCTCATCGCGCTGAATCTTTATTTCTTGCCGGCCTCGGGTTGGTATCACAAAAACTTCGCTCTGTTCACGCGCCAGCAGTGGAATGATTACATGGATCTGTCGGCTCCGCAGCGCGAACTGGCCCGGATTTTGGATCGGACGCATCCGGGCGAGGCCGTCGCGTTTTTTCGCGCTGAAGCGCCTGGGGAGCTGGCCGCGAAATCGTATTCCGATAGCTGGCACACCTACCGCTTCTGGAAGCGCATGATCGAAGCGGACGATGCATCCGACGTGACGGCCATGTTTCACGAATACGAAATCAAGCACGTGATCACGCCGGTCCCGTCGGATAGCCCGTTTGAAGTGGTGCGGAACTTTGTGAGCGAATGGACAGCGCCGGAGGGAGCGTCGCGCGGCTCGATGGAGCTGCGTGCCGTTTTGCCGACGCGAATGGATCGTCTCAAAGACGTCGCGCCGGTGACCGCGGGAACCTACGACGATCGCGACTGGAGGATCGAATACGCCGGAGCGTGGATGCGCGACCGGCAGTTCAAAAAAACCTGGTCGAATTCGATCACTTATTCCAACGTTCCGGGCGATTCTTTCAAGCTGTTTTTCGATGGGACCCGGATCGATTACGTCTTCACCAAAGCGCCGAACCGCGGCATCGCGGAGGTGTGGATCGACCGCCAGAAACGCGCGGATATCGACGAGTATTCGCGCGACATCGAATGGCAGAGCAGGATGGCCTTCGGCGGTCTGGCGCCGGGTCCGCACACCATCGAAGTTCGGGTGACGGGCAGGAAAAACGCGGCATCGGCGGATGTGTACGTCGATGTGGACGCGTTTGTGGTGAGTGGATCGTAGCGGCTGATTCGATCGCGCCGCTTCTGCCGCCCTGGACAGGGCTCAAACCCGGGTCTAAGATTGCTCCATGAGGCGAACCGCAATCGCGCTTCTCTTCGCGGCGGCTTGCTGCGCGCAGACACGGCCGGAGTGGGTTCACGACCACGCCGAAAATCTGGATTTCGCCGCCGGCGATCCCGGGCAAATGCCTCCCGGATGGAGCCTGGGAGGCGACGCGTCCTACGAAGCCCGGATCGTGACCGATGCATCCTGCAACGGAAGCAAGCAATGCGGCAACGTGCGATCGTTGGGGCTCGGCCCGCACAGCCGTTGCTTCCTCTATCAGAATGTCGACGCCACGCCGTCGCGTTTGAAATGGATCTCATTTCGAGCCGCGGTTCGCCTGACCGGCGCCGGTTCCGCGCGCCTGCTGGTGCGCGTTCATCGAGGCGACAACAGCACCAGTTTTTTCGATAACATGGGCGACCATCCCGTCACGGCCGGCCCCTGGGCCTTCTATCAAATCGACGCTCCGGTGGTCGCCGAGGCGCGCGACGTCGAATTCGGAATCCAGCTTTACGGCGAAGGTTCGGCGACCATCGATAACGTCTCGCTCACCTTAGGCGAGCTGCCGCGACGGTCCGATGAAATTGCGATTCGTGCGCTGATGAAGAAATTCGCCGAGGCGAGAAACGGTCACGATGGCGCAGGAGTGGCCGCGCTTTATTCCGAGGACGGCGAGTGGTCGACCGCGGAGGGAGGCGGCCTCGCGCACGGGCGGCAGGCACTTACGATCTTATGGAACGGCGTCACCGGCCAGGTCGAAAGAAGTGTCGATTCGGTGGAATTCGAGACCCCCACCATCGCGATCGTTCACGGGACGGCCAGGTACACGCAGCCCGACCACGTGAGCCATGAGATTTTCGTGCTGATCAAGCAGGCGGGAAACTGGTTCATCCGAATTCATCAGATGCTCGATTGAGCGACCACGGTCAATCGAGATTATCCGGCGCGCAGCGCGTTCACCACCGCGCCCACCACCGCGATCTCGTCGCTTTTTTCGATGATCTCGAAAACATACCCTTGCAGCGGGCTCATTTTCACCATTTCCTGCACTGAGCGATTCAAAAAAGCTAAGTTCACGAATTTCGCGTTCGGGCCAGTGATATAAAATTTTCCCGGCCCGCCCATGTGAACGTTCGACGCCGTCGCCGCCGCCAGCGCGCGATGCCAGCGGATCGCGAATTGGGAGCAGCGCGGATCGCCCTCTTTGGCCGCCGCGAAAACCTCTTCCGGCTCCATGTCGAGAAACCGCAGCCGCATGGCGCGATGGCCCATGATGCTTTCCAGGTGCCCAATCCCGCCGCAGCCGCAGAATCGCTCGTTGGGATCGAGCGAAACCACGATATGGCCGCCCTCCCACACGCCCTCCATCGCGGGGTAACGCCCGAACCCGATCCCGTTTCCGAGCCACCACACCCGCACCAGTTGATCCAGCTTTCCGTGCTGCGCCGCGATCCCCGACGCGATCACGTCGGTATCGTTGGAAATCGCGATTTTGGGAAAAATGCCGCGCGCCGCGAGCGCCTCGCGCATCGCCGACTGCATCGCCGCGCCTTTCAGCTGCTGAAAATTGGGCGACTCCTCGATCACGCCGTTGCGCACGATACCGGGATAGGCCAGTCCGACGGCCTCGACGGCCTCGCCTTCGGCCAGCGCCTTCAATTCGTCAGCCTGCACGCGCACCAGCTCTTCGACGGGCATGGCGCGAATCTGTTCGGAGGCGTTGCCCTCGTCCGGATAGTGCGTCACGCTGCCCACCACGCGATCGCCCTCCACCACGCCCAGCGTGATGTGGTCGCTCATCACCACTCCCATACTTTTCGGCACGGCGTGACCTCACAATCTTGCGAGCTTGTTGATTCCGTTAAACGCCGCGGCCTTGTAGCACTCGGCGAGCGTCGGGTAGTTGAACACGGTATCGACGAAATATTCGACCGTCCCTTTTAATATCAGCACCGCCTGGCCGATGTGCAAGAGCTCGGCCGCACCTTCCCCGATGATATGCACGCCCAGCAGCTCTTTGGTTTCGCGATGAAAAATGATTTTTAGCCGCCCCGTAGTATCTCCACGGATTTGGCCGCGGGCGATCTCGCGATAATACGCGACGCCCACTTCATACGGCACGTCCTCATCGGTGAGCTGCTCCTCCGTTTTTCCGATGAAGGAGATTTCGGGGATGGTGTAAATCCCGTAGGGATAGGTCGCCGGATTCGAGTGCACCGGCTTATCGAAGGCATGCGCCGCGGCGATGCGGCCCTGCTCCATCGAAACCGAGGCGAGGCTGGGGAAACCGATCACGTCGCCGGTGGCGAAGATGTGCGGGACCTTGGTGCGGTAATCCGCGTCCACCGGAATCCTTCCGCGCGCATCGGCCTCGACCCCCGCTGCCGCGAGATTCAAATCGTCGATGTTGCCCTGTCGCCCGACGGCGTACAGCAGCGCGTCGCCCGATAATTTCTTCTTGCTCTCCAGATTCGCCACCACGCCTTCCCCGGCAGGCTCGACGCTCGAAACTTCTTCGTTCAGCCGCATGGTCACGCGGTGATCGCGCAAGTGATAGGACAGCGCTTCGACGATCTCCGAATCGGCGAATTCGAGCAGGCGCGGCCGTTTTTCGACCAGAATCACCCGTACGCCCAGGATCGCGAACATGCACGTGTATTCGACTCCGATCACGCCTCCGCCCACCACCATCAGCGTCTTGGGAACCTGCTCCATGGTTAAAACCTGATCGGAATTGACGATGGTCTTACCGTTGATGGGAACTTTCGGGGAAACCGCCGGCTTGGTCCCCACGGCGATCACCACGAATTCGGCTTGATAATCGACGAAACCGAGCGCGGTCGAAACGCGGATCGTATGCGGATCGACAAAACTGGCGACGCCGAAAATCGTCTCGACGTTATTGCGCGAAAGCTGCGCCACGGTCACGTCGATTTCGGTCCGGATGACGTGTTGCACGCGAAAGGCGAGATCGGCCATGGTGATCTTCTCTTTCACGTGATAATTCATGCCGTAGACGCTCTGATATTGATAGCCGGAAAGGTGCAGCACGGCTTCCCGCATCGTCTTGCTGGGGATGGTTCCGGTATTGATGCACACTCCGCCGAGCACCTGCGCCTTTTCAATGACCGCGACTCTTTTCCCCGATTTCGCCGCCTGAATCGCCGCCCGCTGCCCCGCCGGCCCCGAGCCGAGCACGATCATGTCGAAGCTCTGCATACGATGCCAGCATAACGAAGCCACGTTGCGGCATGGTGACACTGAGCAACCGGGCGTCAGGGCATCGCTCCGTCCGGAGCGCCAAGCTCACCTCTCTGGCGCGTCTTTTCCCATCAGCGCGACTTTTGCAATCCCGGCTCCGCGCGCCGTGTCGAGAACATGCGCAACGTCCTCGAAATCGGCGTGGCGCGACGCCGAGAGGAACAGAACGCCATTCGGCCGCCGCGCAAAAATTTCCTGGAGCCGCGCGGCCAGTTTCTCCGCCGCGATGGGCTGCGTGTTTACGGACAGCTCGCCATGTTCGCCAACGCGGACAACGATCGGATCCGGATTCGCCCCAGCGGCGTCTGGTGCGGGTTGCGGAACCAGCGCATTTAGACCGGTCGACTTCTGCGGAAGGATGACCATAAAAATGATCAGCAGAACCAGCAGAACGTCGATCAGTGGAGTGACGTTGATCTCAGCGCGTTTCCCGGTCATCACCGCCATGTCGCTATAGACACCGGCGCGCGTTGAGAGTTTCCGCCGACTCAGGAAACCAGTGCGTGCGCTACGCGGTCGGCGAGCTGGTCGAAGCTCAGGATTTCGTACAGGGTCGGGTCGTTCATGATTTTATTCACCAGCGCGTAGTGCATGGCGTGGCCGGCCCGTTCGGCGATCACGTGGCCGAGCACCGGTTTTCCGATCAGCGCCAGGTCGCCGATCAGGTCGAGCGCTTTGTGGCGGCAGCATTCGTCTTCAAAGCGCATCCCTCCCGGATTCAGGATCGATTCGCGATTGAAGCACACCGCGTTCTCAAGCGACGCGCCGCGAATCAGGCCCATGTTGCGCATCTGGTCGAGCTCGTATTCGAATCCAAAAGTCCGCGCCGGCGCAAGCTCGGCCGCATAGCGCTCCGGCGTCACTTCCATCTCGATCACCTGGCGGCGAACCAGCGGATGGTCGTAATACACGTCGCAGGTGAGCAGAAACCGATCCGAAGGAAGAATGCTGATGCGCTTGCTTCCCGCCTCCACGGAAACCGGCCGCCGAATCCGCAGAAATCGCCTCCTGCGCCGGAAATATTTGATCCCCGCCGCGCGAATCAGCTCGACGAAAGGACGCCCGCTGCCGTCCAGAATCGGCACCTCCAGGTTGTCGATCTCGACGAAGGCGTTATCCACGCTCATGCTGTAAAAAACGCTGAGCAGATGTTCCGTCGTCGAGATCAGCACGCCGGAGCGCATCAGGCTGGTCGCGTAGCTGACCTTTTGAACATGCCGCCAGCTTGCCGGAATGGCGAAGCCGTCCAGATCCGTGCGGATGAACACGATGCCCGTGGAGGGCGGCGCAGGCATGATGCGAATCTTCACCGGCACGCCGCTATGCAAACCCACTCCAGCGGCTTCCACGGGCCGCTGAACGGTCGTTTCAAATCTCAGTTCAAACCTCCCCAACCTACTTAAACATACTAAAGACGCATATTCGTTCGGTCTAGTTTACTGATTAAAAAAGACTTGGAATAGCGCTAGTGTTGCGAAATAGACACGCTAAGGCTTTCGACTGTGTCTATTGGGAGACAATTTGCAATCACATGCGTAATACGATGCAGGCTTTTGACCGTCAATTACATTCACGTGCTGGAGCTCTCATCAAACTAGAACGGTCCACTCTGCGACGGATGCGGCGGCTCCGGGAATCGCTCCATCCATGAAAACTGAAGCGGCTGGCGGGCGAGCCGCGCTGGTGAACATCGGAATGCTCGCGACGCTCACATTGTGCATCGCGAGGCTCTGGGTGATGCCGCTTCCGTCCGGCTTCTGGGTCGACGAAATGGTCACCCAGTTCGTGGCGCGGCATCCGCACGATCCGACGCTCAGCGTCGCCCCACAGGTCACCCAATCGATTTACTACATGTTGCCGCGCGCGATGGAGCGATGGTTCGGATTTTCCGAGACGGCGTACCGGATTCCGTCGCTCATTCTGATGCTTGGCGCGCTTTGGCTGATTGCTCGCATCGCCGCGCGGCTGATTCATCCTGACGCGGCCTGGTTCGCGATGTTTTTGTGCTTCACACTGCGCGATTTCAGCTACCAGGCGGCGGATGCGAGACCCTACGCGCTGGCGACGTTCGTCACGGCAGCCGGTTTATGGCTCCTGATTCGGTGGCTCGATCGCGCGCGCTGGCCCGATGCGGTGCTGTTCGCGATCGCGGCGTCGCTTGAATGGCGCGTGCACCTGGTCTTGTGGCCGATGTACGTGTTGTTCGCGCTCTACGCGGTGGTGCGCGTCGCGCGCGGGGACACGCGCGTCGGTTGGATTCGATTGTGCGTGGTTTTCGGCGCGATCGGGGTCGCGCTGATTCCGGTGCTGGGTGAAGCCATCGCGCTGAATCGCCAGGCCGCCGCGCACGTCGTCACGGCGATACCCTCGGCAGGCGATCTGGTGAACGCGTTGAAGCTGGGAGTGGTGGTCGGCGCGTGCGCAACCGCCGTGCTCGCCGGCCGCTTGCTCAAATGGCCGTCTGCTTCCAAGCCGATTCCGTGGGAGTCGCTGTGGCTGATCCTGGGCTGGTGGATCTGTGACCCGCTGTGCCTGTTTCTTTATTCCATCGTGACGCGCCATAGCGTCTTTCTGGAGCGATACATGTACGCCGCGCTGCCCGGAGCGGCTCTCGCGGGCGCCGCCGCGGCGTCTGTGTTTGTTCCGGCGCGATATTGGAAGCGGACCGCCGCGCTGTTGGGCGTGGGAGTCTTAGTGTTCGCCGGCCGCTGGAATCATCTGCGCATCGTGCATCACCGCTCGGATTGGCGTGGCGCGGCCCAGGCGTTGAACGCGCAGGCGTTTTCGGCCGCCGAAGACGTAATCTGCCCCAGCCCGTTCATTGAAGCGCGTCCGCCCGTGTGGCGCCCGGATTATCCGGTGGCGAGTTTCTTGTACTCGCATCTGCTCACCTACACTTTTCGCGGTAAGATCGTTCCCTTCCCGTTCGGAGCATCGCTCGAAGCCGGACCTTTTGCGGCGTCGTTCACCGAAAAAGAATTGTCGAAATCGCAGCGCTTCGCGCTCTACGGCAGCGATCGCGCGGTGAACTTCTGGCGCGAGTGGTTCGCCATGCGGCCGGAGCTCGCCGGTTTTGAAAACCGCAGCCTCGGCGATTTCGGCGATGTCGTGGTGGTGGTCTTCGAACGCGAACCCTCCGGCAAGTAGCGTCGCCACGCCGCACATGCGCGTGATACACGTGATACAAAGGATGTCGCATGGATCCAATCACTCACCGCGTTGTCGAGACCAACGGCATTCGTATGCGCATCGCCGAGTGCGGCTCAGGACCGCTCATCGTGATGTGCCACGGATTTCCCGAATCTTGGTATTCCTGGCGCCATCAGTTGCGCGCCTTCGCCGAAGCTGGATTTCATGCGGTCGCCCCGGATATGCGGGGCTACGGCGAAACCGACCGGCCCGAAGCGATCGAGCGCTACACGATCTTTCACCTGGCCGGCGACATGGTCGGCTTGCTCGATGCGCTGGGCGAGCCCACTGCCGTGATCGCAGGACACGATTGGGGCGCGCCCGTCGCGTGGCATGCCGCCCTGCTGCGTCCGGACCGTTTTTCGCGCGTGATCGCGCTCAGCGTGCCGTTCCTTCCGCGGGGCTCCCGGCGGCCGACGAGCATGATGCCCCAGAATGAAGACGCGCTGTTTTATCAGCTTTATTTCCAGACGCCCGGCGTCGCCGAAGCCGAGCTCGAAGGTGACGTGCGGCTCACCATCCGCAGCCTGCTTTTCTCGGGCTCCGGCGACCGTCCGCCAGGCGCGGGTCGCGGCCCCGGTGTGGGCATGGTCCCGCGCAAGGGCGGTTTCCTCACCGGCGTGATCAATCCCGAATCCCTTCCCGCCTGGCTCACCGAATCCGATATCGATTATTTCGTCAACGAATATACCCGTACCGGCTTTCGCGGCGGCTTGAACTGGTATCGCAATATCGACCGGAACTGGGAGCTGACGGCGCCTCTGGCCGGCTCGCGGGTTACCGTTCCCGCGCTGTACATCGCCGGCGACCGCGACCTGGTGCTGGGCTTTCCCGGAATCGCCGAGCTGATCGCGAATCTCGCGTACTTCGTCCCGCGGCTGGAACGGACGATCATTCTCCCCGGCTGCGGCCACTGGACCCAGCAGGAGCGCGCCGAGGAGGTGAACGCCGCCATGCTCGCGTTTCTGAGAAAGTCGGCCGCGGCCTAGACGACGCGCGCCGTTTGCTATCGGCGGCGAGAGGTCGTCCGCTCGGGGCCGGCGCTCGCTGGGTTGAGCGCTGCTACTTCTTATTCAGCAGCGCCTTGATATCCGCCGGAGGGTCGAACCGGTCCGCCGGAAAATCCTGGTTGATTTTGATCGAATCGGTGGTGATCGTGAACTCCTGCCCCGCGATCGAGGTGACGATCTTGGTCGGCACCAGAATGCCGTTGAACTCCTTGTAGTCGGAAACCGTCGCTTCGGCCGGCACGTCGCCGAGCTGCTGGCTCGAGGTGACCATGCTCTCCTTCACCTGGAGCCCGGTCTTCTTGTCGTAATACTTGGTGCTGGGCTTTCCTTCCGCGGGCGTGAGCACTACTTTATAGCACTCGTGCCCGTCGATCGTCTCCACGCCGGCCGTTTCCGCCTTGGTGTAGAGCGAACGCCAGTCGACCGGCGCGTTGAACGAAGCTTCGCGCAGGTTCTGCGCCTTTTCGACGCCCTCCAGCACTCTCGGCCCCAGCATCGGGTTTGTCTCCCAAGCGATTCCGTTCCCGGTGCCCGATTCTATCTTGATGCCGGCGCTTTCGAGATTAATCACGCGATAGGTCTTGTCGGGAGGCGCCGAGTAAATGGTCATGCTTCCCTTGAGTCCCTGCGCGGACAGCTCGAAGGTCCCCGTGGCGATCTCGTTTTTCCGTCCTTCATAGGCGGCTTTGCCGCCGGTCACCTCGACGTAATGATCGAGAATGGTTTCGGCCTTCGGCAGCGCTTCGGTTTTGGGCGCCGCGGCCGTTTCGGCCTGTTGCGCCGCGAACGCCGTCATCCCCGCGATGGCGAATAAGGCTAGTTTTCGAATCATTTTTGCACCCTCTGCTTCTCAATCCAATCTAGCGCAGCGTCCACCACCGGGTCATGACCCGCGAGCAGCGCCTGGCGCGTCAGCTTCACTTCCACATCCGGAATCACGCCATTGCCCTCGAGCGGCTTGCCGCCTTCGGAAACATAATTCGCGATGGCGTACTGAAATCCGTCGCCGTTGGGCAGTTTCTCGATCATGGAGGGTAACGCAGCCGCCGCGCTTCTGGTTCCGAAAATGCGCGCGCGGCCCAAATCCTTCAATCCTCCCGCGAGAATTTCCGAACTCGAGGCCGACGACCCGTCCACCACGATCGCCAGCGGCCCCTTGAACAGGCCCATGCGCGGATTGATCCCGAACTTGATGGTGGCATCGCGAAGGTACATGGTTCCCAGACGTTCATCTGCGCGGTCCACGAAAAATCCCGCCATTCCCATCACCATTCCAGCGATTCCACCCGGATTTCCGCGCAAATCGATAATGATTCCGTCGCAATTTTTGCAATCTTCTACGGCCTTTGAAAACTCCGACATCACGCGCATCAAATCCAGAAACAGATTGAAGCGAATATAACCCGTATTTCCGATCTTCTTGGATTCGAACCAGACGTATTCCGTGGGGAGATTGCCGAATTTCGACGGATTCCCGCGCGGATCGCCGAGTGCGAGATCCACGGCGCGCTCGCGGTCGGCGCCATCGAGAAAAACCGCATGGATCGTGCCGCCGGAGGGACCCGTGAGCCGTGAAGCAATCGCGCGTTCGAGCGTGATTTCATGGATTTCCGGATCGGCCGAGAGTGTTTCGATCGCCGGCGCCAGCGCCTTGCCGTTCACGCTCTCCACCACCCATCCGCGCTTCACTCCCGCTTTTTCCGCGGGCGACCCGGGGTCGATGTCGGTCACCACCGCTTGCCGCCCCAGTATGCGCAGATCGATACCGGGCGTTCCGTCGCCGCCCGATTCGGCATCGACATCCTCGTACACGTTCGCCGGAAAAATCGCGAAATGTGTTTCCTTCAGCCGCCCGAGCATCTCGCGCATGAGCCCGCGGGCCTGCTCCGTCGAATTCGCCTGCTCGATTTTCGGCAGGAATTCGCGGTGAATCGCGTTCCAGTCGAGACCGCCGGGATTTTTCTCCCAATGCTTGTCGCGAATGGTGGTCCACACCTTTTCAAACGACTCGAGATTGAGCTGCTTCTGCTGGGCCGAGAGCTGGGCGTAGGCGGAAACCGCGGCGAGAAAAATTCCCGCAAGCGAGCGCATATCATCAGAGTAGCGCACGCCGCCCGAATCGGCCAAAAAAACCGCTATTGCGCGGGTTTGGCTTCCGGCGCCATCTTCGGCTCCGTCTCGCCGCGATGGCAGGTGTAGCAGGAAACGTGCGCCTTGCCGTCGGGGAAACCGGCGTTGATATGGTCCACCATCTGGATCATTTGGCGCGCGATTTCTTTCTTGGGGTTATCGTCGCTCGCGAAATTGCCCTCGATATGACAAAAGGCGCATTTGACGCCGAGTCCGGTGGTGAATCCGCGCATGATCGGCCCGATTTCGCGCGGCGACTCGATTTTCAAAACCTTCAGATTCTGCGGAGCGCGCGGTTCGCGCTTCTCTTTGCCCGGCTCCTGCGCGAAAACGGGAACCAGCAGCAACAGCGTAGTGGCGATAAGACGCATTCGCGTATGATACAACACCTTCGCCGGCGAATGGCAACCAAACTGATTCATCGATTGCATGAAAGCGATCGCAATCATCTATGCAACACGGGAAGGCCACACGCGCCGCGTCGCCGAACATATTGCGGCGACCTTGATCGCGCACGGTCTTTCGCCCGAACTTTACGATTTGGGCGCGGATCCCGATCCGGTTACGATTCATCGATTTGCAGGCATTGTGCTGGCCGCGTCGGTGCATTTTGGAAGGCACGAAGCCGAGATGGTGGATTTCGTCAAGTCGCATCGCGCCGAGCTAGAAGACATGCCCTGCGCCTTCATTTCCGTGAGCAATGCGAAGGCGGCGGCTGAGCGTACCGGCACAACCGAGCGCCAGCACGCGCAGTTCGCCGCGGAGGTGGAAAGCACCATCGCCCGATTCTTCAAAGAAACGGGCTGGCATCCGCGCTGGACCATGCCCGTCGCCGGCGCGCTGGTGTACACCAAGTACAACGTTCTGGTGCGCTTCGTGATGAAGCAGATCGCCAAGCGCACTGGCGCCGGCACGGACACCTCGCGCGACTACGTGTACACGGATTGGGCCGGGTTGGACCGTTTCGTCGAAGACTTTGCCGCGGCGATGCCAGTAGCCGCGCGCTAGAACGGCGCTGCGCAGACGGCTTTACGAGTCGATACGAACAATCCACGCCCGTCTCCCGTATCCTTGTAGTAGTGCATTCGCGAGCATCATTTTTCGAAGCCGCCTCGGTCGCCCTCGATTCGCTGCGGGCGTCCAAGCTGCGCAGCTTTCTGACCCTGCTGGGCATCATTCTTTCGACCACCACGCTGATCGCCGTCACCAGCGTAATTCACGGAATGGACGTGTTCATCGCCCAGACCGCCTCGACCATGGGCAACGACGGATTCCGCGTCCTGCGCATCGCCTACACCGGCCGCCGCGATCCGAAGACATTCATGCTCGCGCTGCAGCGCAATCCGGAGCTGACCCGCGAAGAGTACGCTTTCGTCCAATCGCATACCACGCTGGTGAAGGACGCCGGAATCTTCGCGCAGCGCGGCGCGAAAGTCACCTACTCGGGGGACCTGGTGGACGGCGTGACGCTCATGGGCGCGACGTCCTCAACGCTCACCATGAGCAACACTCAGATCCAGAACGGCCGCATGTACACCGAGACCGAGGATTCGCGCCACATGGACGTGGCCGTTTTGGGCGCCGATATCAAGAGCCGGTTTTTTCCCAATACCGATCCGATCGGCAAGGTGATCCAGATCGACGGCCAGCCCTTCGAAGTGGTGGGCACCGCGGAGGCCAAAGGCAGCGTGTTCGGGCAGTCGCAGGACAGCTTCGTCGCCATCCCCGATGAAACATATTTCAAGATTTACGGCGCGATGAAGGGGATCTCGTTTAATTTTGAGGCGATCGACCGCGAGCATCTGGAGGAAGCCCAAGATGAGGTGCGCTCGCTGGTGCGCGCGTACCGGCACCTGCGTCCGGAGCAGGACGATAATTTCGCGGTGCAGTCGTCGGACAGCATGGTCGCGGCGTGGGACCAACTGACCGGCGTAATCGCGAAATCCGCGGTCGGCATCGTCAGCGTGTTCATGGTGGTGGGCGGAGTGGTCATCATGAACATCATGCTCGCCGTGGTGAGCGAGCGGACGCGCGAAATCGGCGTGCGCAAATCCGTCGGCGCGCGGCGCCAGGACATTCTCAATCAGTTCTTAGTCGAATCGTCGATGCTTGCCGGCTGCGGCGGGCTGATCGGCGTACTGATCGCGTGGATGATCGCCATCCTGGTGCGCAATCTCACTCCGGTGCCGATGGTCCTGCCGCTCGATGCGGTGCTGCTGGGCATCGTGCTTTCGGCCGCGGTGGGGCTGTTCTTCGGAATCTATCCCGCGCAGCGGGCTTCCAAGCTCGACCCGATCGTCGCTCTGCGCTCGGAAACCTCATGACCCTACCACGCACTTACCGCTCTCCATTCTTCAACTGATGAAACTCTTCCTGTCCGTCATCGGCCTCGCCCTCACTACGCTGCGCGAAAACAAGATCCGCTCGTTCCTGACCGTGCTCGGCGTGATCATTGGAACCGGAACGATCATCGCGGTCGGCTCGATTCTCGCCGGGCTGGACGGTGCGGTCACGGGCGTGATCCGCAGCATGGGAACCAACACCGCGGTCATTTTTAAAATGCGCATGGGCCCCGGATTCCAGGGCCGCACCGCGGAGGAGCGCAATCGCAAGCCGCTCAACTACGAGAACGCCGTGGCCATCGCCGAGCGCTGCCCCGCGGTCGAGCGCACCAGCGCCTACCTGTTTCCGAATTTCATGGGACGCGTGCGCTACAAAGGCAATGACTATTTCGGGCCGAATATCGGCGGAGTGAACGCCGGCTACGCCTACAGCGGCCAGGCCGAAATGCTCTCCGGCCGCTTCTTCACCGAGACCGAAGACGAGCATCACCTGCCTGTCGGCGTGATCGGCGAGGACGTGTACAAAGCGCTGTTCGGCGTCGAGGACGCCATCGGAAAAAACATCGAAGTCGCCGGCGCGCAGGTCCAGGTGATCGGCGTGATGAAGCGCCCCGCCGCATCCTTCCCCGGCCAGGACGACAATCGCATTCTGCTGCCGTATTTCACCATGCACAAGCTGTTTCCTTCGGCGCAGGAAAATATGATCATCGCCGTGGCGCGCGACGGAATGCTCCCCGAGGCGCTCGACCAGATTCGTGCGGTGCTGCGCGTGGAGCGCCACGTCCCGCTCACCGCACCCGACAATTTCTTCATTTCCACGGCCGACGAATTCGTCGAGGATTTTCGTTCCGTCACCGCCATGGTGACGCTCGTGATGATCGTGCTGAGCTCCATCGGCTTGCTGGTGGGCGGAATCGGCGTGATGAATATCATGCTGGTTTCGGTTACCGAGCGTACGCGTGAAATCGGCGTCCGCAAAGCGATCGGCGCTCGCCGTGGCGACATCATTTTTCAATTTTTGACCGAAGCCGTCGTGCTGACCGGTCTCGGCGGACTCCTGGGAATGATGCTCGGCTGGCTGGTCTCGCTCGCCGCGCATTTCGCATTTCCCGATCTTCCGACCGTGGTTCCGCTGTGGGCCGCGGGCCTGGGAATCGTGGTTTCCGTAGGAATCGGCCTGTTTTTCGGAATCTGGCCGGCGAGCAAAGCCGCGCGCCTGGACCCCGTCGAAGCCTTGCGCTATGAATAAAAATTAGCCGCGAATGAACGCGAATCAACGTAAATCCCAAAATATCCACGTTCATTCACCTGTATTCACGGCCATTTTCTAAAACTCCCGCGCCGACCTCACCACCCCCGCCAGATCTCCCAGCAGAATCGGATCGTTCGCGAACAATCCGATGGCGTACTCCACTCCCGCCATCAATCCCAGCGCCCGAGCCGAGGTCAGCTGCATATCTAGGTAGGATTTGCCCGCGACCTGCGTCGCGTGACACCGCATCGCCGCGGTCCACTCCTCGATCACGTCCGAAACATCCACGACAATATCCGGCAGCGCACCCGTATGCGTGGTGATGCTGTAAAAAAGCAGCGTCCCGATCCTGTGCGGCGCCTGCCCTCGCAGCTCCTGCAACCCTCCGTACCGGGCCAGCCTGCACGCATCGCGCACCGCACGCCCCACCGCCGCGTGATCGGGATGCTGATTTTCCTTTGGATTCGGCGCCAAAACCACGTCCGGCCGCGCCCGGCGAATCCCGGCCGCAATTCGAATACTCGTTGCAGGCGAATGTTCCATGTGGCAATCCCCGCCGAAATCCAGAAATTCAAGCCCGGCTCCCATCAGCGCAGCGGCCGACCGCGCCTCTCGCTCGCGCTCTTCAGGCGACCCGCGCGTTCCCGCTTCGCCACGCGACATCACCAGCATCTTCACGCTCGCCCCGCGTTTGATCTCCTTGATCAGCACCGCCGCGCAGCCGAACTCGATATCGTCGGGATGGGGTCCCACCGCCAGAATGTTCACGCGACAATCTCCCGATAATACTGTTCGTACTGGGGAATAATCAGCGGCGTATCGAAACGCGTCTCGGCCGTGCGCCGCGCCGCCGCCGACATCCGATCGTACAGCGCATCGTCAGTCAGCAATTCAACCACGCGCGCGGCCTGCGCCGCGATATCGCCGACCGATTCCAGAAATCCGTCGGCTCCGTGCGCGATCAGCTCCGGAACTCCGCCGGTTCGCGTCGCCACGGGAGGAACGCCGCACGCCATCGCTTCCAGGGCCGCGAGCCCGAACGATTCCATCTCGCTCGGCATCAGCAGAACGCGGCACTGCGGGATCAGTTCCTCCACGTGATCGCGCTTGCCCAGAAACTCCACGCGATCGGCGACGCCCAATTTCCGCGCGAGCGTTTCCGCCGGCCCGCGCTCCGGACCGTCGCCGGCCATCCACAGCGTCGCCGGCGCCCATTTCACCACCTCGGCCAGAATCCGCACGCAATCGAGCGGGCGCTTTACCGGGCGGAAATTGGAAAGATGCAGCAGCCGCTTCTCCCGCGGCCGCTCCCGGTTGGGCCGGTACAATTCGCAATTGACGAAATTAGGAATCACGCGAATTTCGTTGGCGACTCCGAAAACCTCCACGGTCTCCTCGCGCAAATGATGACTGATCGCGGTCACGCCATCAGATTGTTCGATAGAAAACTTCGTAATCGGAAAATACGAACGATCCGAGCCGACCAGCGTAATATCGGTTCCGTGCAGCGTGGTGATAAAGGGAAGCCGCCGCGCCGTAGTCATCTGCTTTGCCAGCAGCGCCGCGACCGAATGCGGAATCGCGTAATGCACGTGCAGCAGATCGAGATCGTAACACGCCGCCACTTCCGCCATCCGTGAAGCGAGCGCCAGGCAGTACGGCGGATATTGAAACAAAGGATACGACGACACCTCGACTTCGTGATAATGAATCCGCGGCAACCCCTGATCGAGCCGGATCGGATTCGCGTAAGTGATGAAATGGACGTCGTGCCCGCGCGCCGCAAGCTCGCGCCCGAGCTCCGTGGCGACAATCCCGCTGCCCCCGTAAGTCGGATAACAGGTGATCCCGATTTTCATCGCCCGCGTCGATTATCGCAGGTCAGTGCGGCGGGCTTCAGCCTGCGGCGGATTTTCAAATCCGCCCGTTCGTTTGCAGTTTGCAGACGGCCCTTTCCCGAACCGCCCCCGATAGCGATAAGGTGGGACAGAGGCACCATGACGCGAAGAGATATTTTGAAAGGCTCCGTCGCCGCGGCCTCGGTCCTGCGTTTGCGCGCCGCCGACGTCGGCTCCGACCGCCACGGGTTCAAACTCGGCATTATCACCGACGAGCTCACCACCAACCTCGACCAAGCCGCCGATTTCCTCTCCAGCTACAGCCTGCATTGGTGCGAGCTGCGCGAAATTTACAACAAGAACCTGATGAATTCCTCGCAGGCGGATCTTGACCGCGCCAGGAAAGTCCTGGACGCGCACAAGCTTCAGGTGAGCGAAATCGCCTCGCCGATTTTCAAGTGGAATCTGCCCCAGGTCCCCGCGAAATCGAATGAGATCCGTGACGAGTTCAAAGCCACTTTCACCGAGCAGGACGCCGATTCCCTGCTTCAAAAATCGTTCCAGCTGGCGCGATTTTTTGGCACGCAAAAAGTCCGCATCTTCGCCTACTGGCGCGTGAACGATCGCGAAAAAGCCTATCCTTATATCCGCGAGCGCCTGGCCAAGGCCGCGCAGCTCGCCCAGACCAACGACATCATTCTCACGCTCGAAAACGAATACGCCTGCAACGTGGGCACCGGCAAGGAACTCGGCCGCATTCTCGGCGACGTGAATTCGCCGCACCTGCGGGGCAACTGGGACCCGGGCAACGCCGCGTTTCTCGACGAAGTTCCCTACCCCGACGGCTACAACGCCGTGCGTGGCCTGTTCGCCCACATGCACGTGAAGGACGCGCGCAAGAATCCGAAAACCGGAAAGAACGAATGGCGCCCGGTGGGCGGCGGCGTCATCGATTTCAAGGGCCAGTTCGAAGCCCTGCGGCGCGACAAATACGCAGGAACCATTTCTCTCGAGACGCATTACCGGCGTCCCGACGGCAACAAGGTCGAGAGCACGCGCGAGTCTCTCGAAGGCTTACTGAAGGTTTTGTAAGAAGGAGATCAATCGTGGAGATCAACCGGCGGAATTTTTTGAAAACCGGCGCGGGCGTCGCCGCCGCGATGCAATCGGGAAACATTCTCGGCGCCAATGACCGGGTCCGCATCGCCGTCATCGGCCTGCGCGGACGCGGCTTCGATCATTTGAAGACGTATCACAAAATCGCCGGCGTGGAGATCGCCGCGGTGTGCGATATCGACGAAAACGTGATGCGCCAGCGCCTGGCCGATCTCGACAAAATGGGCGTGGCGAAACCGAAAACGTATATCGACGTTCGCAGGCTGATGGAGGACAAGTCCATCGATGCCGTCTCCATCGCCGCGCCCAACCACTGGCATTCGCTGATGGGAATCTGGGCCTGCCAGGCCGGCAAGGACGCCTACGTCGAAAAACCGTGCTCGCATAACTGGTTTGAAGGCAGACAACTGGTCGCCGCGCAGAAGAAATACAACCGCATCGTGCAGCACGGCACGCAAAGCCGCTCGTCGACGGGCGCGATCGAAGCGATCCATCACCTGCGCACCGGCCTCATCGGCGACATTTACCTTTCGCGCGGACTGTGCTACAAGTGGCGCGACACCATCGGCCGCCAGCCGGTGGAATCCGTTCCCGCGGGCGTTCACTACGATCTGTGGCTCGGCCCGGCGCCCGATCGCGGGTTCACCAAAAATCGTTTTCATTACAACTGGCACTGGTTCTGGGACACCGGCAACGGCGACATCGGCAACCAGGGAATTCATGAAATGGACACCGCGCGCTGGGGACTCGGCGTGAAATTTCCGACCAAAGTTTCCGCCATCGGCGGCCACTTCATGTTCGACGACGATCAGCAGACGCCCAACGTGCTGAACTGCGCTTTCGAATTTGAAGGGGCCAGCGGACGAAAGCTGCTCGAATTCGAAGTGCGCCATTGGATCACCAATCATGAGGCGGACATCGGAATGTGGGGCAAGAGCGCGCTTCCGCCCGCGGGGCTCAACGTGAACGCCAAGCCGGCGCCTGGTGCGCCGACACTCGGTCCGGCCAGCGGTAAGCCCGGCACCATCGGCAACATTTATTACGGGCCGAAGGGCGTTCTCGCGATCCAGGAATACACCACCTACAAATCCTGGCTGGGCGACAAGATGGAACCGGGCCCCGGCGGAGTCGGAAAGGAGACCAACTTCGAGAACTTCATCGAGTGCGTCCGCAGCCGCGACGCGTCCAAGCTCAACGCGCCTATCGAGGAGGGTCACATCTCGGCCACGCTGGTGCACCTGGCGAACGTCTCTTATCGCGTGGGCCGCACGCTGCACTTCCATCCGGAAACCGAACAGGTGATCGGCGACGAAGAAGCCAACCGCCTGCTGCGCGACGGCGACCGCGGGTATCGCAAAGGGTTCGAGGTTCCCGAAAAGGTGTGATTTCGCGTCGCGAACTTCTCATCGGAACCGGCGCGGCGCTCGGCATGGCTGACGCCGCGCGCGCATCCCGTCGCATCCCGATTGGGGTGTGCGGCTCACCTGAAGATTTTTCGAAAGCCGTCGAATACGGCTTCGATTACTACGAACCGAGCGCGGCCGCGATTTCCGCAATGACCGACGCTCAGTTCAATACCT
>JASHWA010000440.1 GCA_030044325.1 Bryobacteraceae bacterium | reverse complement strand
TGCTGGCCGGGCGGCGCCGGTTCGCCGCCCGCCTGCCCCGCCGGGTTCACGTTGTTCTGCGTCTCTAACGCCTGGATGATCTGCGGAACGGTCACCTGGAGCGACGCGAGGCGGTCCGGCTTCACCCAGCAGCGCATCGCGTATTGGCCGGCGCCGAAAATCTGTATGCGCGCGATTCCCGGCACGCGCGTCAGCTCGTCCACTAAATTGATGTACGCGTAGTTGGCCAGAAACGTGTTGTCGTAAGTTCCCTTGGGCGAATACAGCGCCACCAGCAGCAGCGGCGCCGAAAGCGATTTCTGCACGTTCAATCCCGCCGTGGTCACCTGCGCCGGCAACTGCGGCTGCGCCAGATTGGTGCGCAACTGGGTGAGCACCTGGTCGATATTGGGATCGGTCTTGACGTCGAAATCGACGGTAACCTGCGCGCTCCCGCTGCTCGCGTTCACCGACTGCATGTACGCCATGTTGTCCACGCCGGTGATCTGTTCTTCGAGCGGCGTGGCGACGGACTGTTCGAGCGTCTGCGCGTCGGCGCCGGGAAAATTCGCCATCACCATGATTTCCGGCGGCACGATGGCGGGGAACTGCGCCACCGGAAGCGTCAGCATGGAGACCACGCCGACGATGACCGTCAGGATCGCGATCACCATCGCCACGATGGGGCGGTCGATGAAAAATTTCGACATTACGGATGAGTCACTTTGCTTGAGGATTCGCGGCTACGGGTTGGGGAGTCACCGTGGAGCCGTCGCGGACCTTCATGGTTCCGTCGGCGACCACCGTGTCGCCCGGAGCAAGGCCGCTCGCAATGATCCACGCACCCCCCACGCGCTCGCCCACCTGCACGTTGCGAATCTCGACTTTATTCCCCGCTCCCAGCACGGCCAGCTGGTAGCGGCCCTGCAATTCGATCACGGCCCGCTGCGGCACCAGCAGCGCGTCCTTGCGGAACCCGGTCATCGCGCGAATGCGCCCGAACTGGCCGGGGCGCAGAATGTTTCCGGGATTGGAGAACGCGCCGACGATGCGGATGGTCCCGGTCTGCGGATCCACCTGCCGGTCGGCGAACGCGATTTTCCCCGGGTGCGGATAAATCGCCCCCGTCGAGAGCGTGAATTGCAGCGGAATTTGACTGCCGGAGCGCAATAAATCCGACCCCTTTGTCTCCATTTTTGCGGAAAGCGCCAGATATTCCTGTTCGCTGATCGAAAAATATACCTTGATGGGATCGAGCGAGGAGACCGTGGTCAGCACCGTGGTCGGCCCCACCAGGTTGCCGATCTGCATGCTCGCGATGCCCGCGATTCCATCGATCAGCGAGCGCACGCGCGTGAATCCCAGGTTCAACTGCGCCGTTTCGACCGCCGCTTCGGCGGCCTGGATGGACGCTTCGCTCGACTGGATGGAGGCTTCGCTCGATTGGATCGAGGCCTCCGACGTTTTCACGGCGGCTTCCGCCTGCGCCTGCGACTGCACGTCGTTATCGAGCTGGCTTTGCGGAATCGCGTGCGCGGCCGCGAGCGGCGTATCGCGCTTCACGTTGATATTGGCGAGGCCCAACTGCGCCTGCGCCTGTCCGAGCTGGCCTTTGGTCTGTCCCAACTGCCCTTTGGCCTGCGCGAGCTGTCCCTTGGCCTGCGCGAGCTGTCCCTTGGCCTGATCGAGGGCGGCCTGAAACGGGCGCGGATCGATCTCAAACAGAACGTCGTCTTTATGTACCAACGATCCTTCCTTATAATCCTGCCGGACCAGGTAGCCGCTCACCTGCGGCTGGATGTTCGCGTTGACGTAGCCGTCGGTGCTCGCGACCCAGTCGCCATAAATCGGAACGTCCTGTTGGATCACCTTCACCACGCCGACTTGGGGCGGTGGAGGAGGGAGCGCGGAAGCCTGCGGGCGCGCCGATTCCCCGCCGGTGCAGCCGGCGAGCGCAGCGATCGACACTGCTGCCACAGCGGCTCGAAACCATCGGATCATCAGGAACGAAACCTCTGGCGTGGAAAACGCGGAAGCGAGGAAAAAATGTGAGCCACTCCTCATAGTACACGAGCACTGCGGGGCGGGTTTCAACCTGCGCGCCGATTTCCATCGGCGCAGGTTTCGGTCCCCGAAACCCTCCCATGCGAACGCGGGCGCGCCGCCGCGCGATTACTCGACGATGGCGAAATCGCCGACCCGCTTGGAGACCGCGTTCACGTCGTTCATCGCCGTGATTTCGAGGTGGTAGGAGCCCGGCGCCAAGCCGTTGACCGGCACACTGCCGCCGAACGGAATCGCCGGATTGCCCGGCGTGTTGGGAACCTTGATCTTGAACAGCCCGGTGTCCGACTTCACTTCGTTGGTCTTCCCGTCCAGCACGCGCGCCTCGATGAGCACCGTCAGCGGCTTTGCAGGATCGAGCTTCTCCAGGCGCGGCTCGTAAACCTCCAGGTACACGCCCACCTTGTCGGTGTTCTTGAACCGCGGCTGCGCCGTGGGCACGATCTCCAGCCCTTCGAACACCAGCGGCGTGCGATCTTCAAGCAGCGCGGCCTCGATATGCGAGTTGGGGTCGGACGCCCTGACGATTTTGTCGCTCAGGGCCAGGCCGCTCAGCGCGAAAGTTTTGCCGTCGTAGGCCTCGATATTGAGCGGCATATCGAGCTTCCCGAAGGCGTCTCCATTCGAGGTAAACACGACCTTTAAATCGTATTTACCGCTAGAAATATCGAACTGATTTTCGTAATGATACGGCGATTTCTTGAAAATATCGACGTCTTTTTTATCGGCGAAATCCAGCTTTACGGCATCCGAAAAGCGCGCGCCCACTGATCCGTCGGGCTTGTAGGCGATGCCCAGCACGTTCACCGTGGCGTGCTCCTTGCCCTTTTCCTTGGTGAACTTCATCGCATCCGCGGGCAGATTCATGGCGACGTTCACCCGCGCGACGTTGGGAGCCGTGTAGAAAAACGCCGTCTCCATGGCGCCCTTGAGAGTCCCCTGCGCCGAGGAGGAAGCGCGGCTTTCGAGCGCCGTTTCCACCGGCATCTGCTTCAGCTCGTCCTTAAGCTTGGCGTTGCAATAGCCGGTGCGCGCGCGCACCTCGGTCCCTCCGCGATCCACTTTCACCTTGAGCGCGTGGCAGCTTCCTTCCTCCGATTCCGGGGGCGTGTAGCCGAGCAGGTAGTGCTCGTCCTGCTCCTTGCCGATTTTTTGGAGACCGCCGAGCAGATCGTTGGTATTGACGATCACGAATCCGCCGGTCCCGTCGGCGAGCATGTACATCAGCTGCTGATTGGTGGTCGCGCTCTCCGGAAATTTGGGAACCAGGAAATTGCGCGCGTTCGCGTTGGCTGCGAGCGGCGAGCCCGGCATCACCGGCGCTGCGCCGCCGCCGCCGACCGTGCCTCCTTTTCCGGCCGTGCCGCCTCCGGTTCCCGACCCTCCGACGCCCGTCCGTCCCGTCCCGCTGCCGCCGTTGGCGCCGCTGCCGCCGGGCGCGTGCCCGCCGCTCCCTCCGCCGCCCACCGGTCCGCCGCTCGCTCCACCTTTCGACTGGAACGGCGCCGCGTAAGCGACCGTACGAAACACCGATGCCGCCCGCGGCGCGAGCACCATCTCATCGTCGTCTTGGCTCGCCGCGACCAGGCCGCGAATATCGATGGGATAAATCGCGACGTTCGCATGATTGCACACGTCGATGGTCGCGGTGACTTCCTGCAGCAGCTCGCCGTTCACCGGAAATCCGCCGGTGAGCAGCACCAGGGTCTTGCGCCCGGGCACGGTTCCCAGGTTGCGCGCCAGGCTGCGCAGCGACATGATCATGTCGAGCTTTCCGAAGCCCGCCGCGGCGCGACCGATCTGCGGAGCGCCCGCTCCGCCGCTAGACGGCACGTTGGGCGAAACGGTGGCCATCTTGATGCCGGAAATGGCGGCTTTCAGGCGGTCCACGTTCGAGGTGAAATTCTGCGTGATATCCAGCGAGCCGTTGAAATTCACCACCGCGATCAGGTGATTGGGCGCCGCGTTGGAATCGATAAACTGCGTCGCGGCCTGCCGCGCGCGCGCCTGGTCTCCGTAACCGATGGTGGTATCGTCGAAAAACAAAACCAGGTAGCGCGGCTGCGCAGCGGTGGGCGAAGAAGGATCGGCCTCGAAGGAGAACGTTTTGATCTGCTGCTCCTTGTTGTCCTCCCACACCTTGAAATCCTTCTGCGCGAGGCCCCGAACGTAGGCGCCCTTTTTATCGGTGACCACGGCGTCCACCAGCACCAGCTTGGTTTCCGTGCGGATCACGGCGCCGCTGTCGGCGGGCTGCTGCTGTTGCGCCCCGACGGTCTTAAAACACACCGCCGCCGCGATACAAAAGACGATGCCGAAACCCAATGCCTGTCGATTCATATTCCCCCCGCTCTCAATACGGAATCTCCAACACCCGATTGCGCGCGGTCATCATGTGGCCCTCGTGGTCCCGCAGAACCACGCGAATCACATAACTGCCCGGCGTCACGTCCAAACTGGTCTTCAGCACGATCCCGGCGTTCACGCGCTGCTCGAAGGTCTCTTCCTTGAGCCGCATGTCCACGGTCTTCTGAATCGCGGTCACCAGGTTTCCGTTCCGGTCGAAAACTCCCGCCACCACCACCAGCGAATCCCTCTCGCGCCCTTCCGCCTTCAGAAAGTGCAGCGGTTTCAGATCGATTTTGGTCACCACCGCGATGCGCGCCTTCTGATCGTCGAGCTTGAAAAACTGGGTCTGCACCTGGAGCGGAATGTCCTGCATCTCCTCGCGCGAAAACAGCGCTTCGCGAATCTCGTCCTTGGCGACTTCGGCCTCATCCTCGGCGCGCCGCGGAGCAAAATATCCGCGCCGTGCCACCAGCGTCATGCCTTTCGCCGTGAGCGAAACCTTCAGGGTGTGATAAGCTCCGTCGATTTTCAGGTTCTGCGGCGAAAATCCCAGCATGTACACGAATTCGGGCGCCTCGGTGGTTCGCGCGAAGCCCGCCATCAGGTCATTGCTATTTTGGAAAACGAGCCCTCCGGTTCCCTCGGCGAGCTCGCCCAGAATATCGCTGTAGGCCAACTGTTCCCCGCGCTGCATCAAAACTCGCGCGCCTCCCGTCTGCGGACCGTTGGACTGATTGAACGTCGAAGTGGACGCGTCGCCGCCGGGGAGGAACGCGTACAGCCCGCGCGCATCGAGCGCGTTCACGATCACATTCGAGCGGATGGCGCGATCGATCATCTCCACTTCTTCCTGCCGCTCGAAATCGGTGAGGTAGAATCCGCCGGAGACCAGGATCATGGTGCGCTCGCCTGGCGCCGCGGCCATGCGCCGCGCGATATCCTTCAATACCCCCAGGGCGACGTGCGCATCCTGCTCACCGATCGCGAGCGCGCGCGATACGGCCGACTTCACCATCGCTGTCGCGCTAGCCTGGTCCGGAGAACCCGACCCTCCGCCGGGCGTGGCGATGTTGTTAATCAGGTTGGCGCACTGATAGGTGTCCTGGAGCGCCATCTGAAACAACGTCTCGTCGTGCTTGTTCTCGATCATGTCGGCCATGTAATAACTGACCGGCGGGCAATCGTGCTGCGCCGGGTTGATTTTGGGCGAAATGCGCAGCAGCGCCTCCCCGATGGCGCCCAGATCGTCGGTGAAATCGAGCATCACTTTGCCCGAAGTCGTGTAGATGGCCACGCGCTCATCGGGCCGCAGACGCTCGGCCAGGTACTGCTTCGCGGCGCTGCGCGACTGCGCCAGGTCGCCGACGCTCATGTGCAGGTCGTCGAAGACAAAAGCGAGGAATCGCGCGGGAACGATCACCGGTTTCGCGCCGGGATTTGCCGCGGGTTTGGGTTCCTCCGCATCGTCGGAGGGGATCACGGCCGGTTTGATCCGGTCGCTCGCCTTTTCGACCGCAAAGCGCGTGATCAACTGCGGCTTGCCGCGGTCGAACAGCTGGAAATCTTCCTTCTTGAGATCCCCCACCGTGTGCCCCAGCTTGTCGCGAACCACCACCGGAACCATCACCAGGTTCACGCGCGTATTGAACGTCGCCTGCGCGTCCTTCTGCGCGACCTCGTCCTGCCCCCACGCGAGAAACGGTAAAATCCCGGCGACACACACGGCCCGGAGCATTTGTGGAGATTTTACTCTATTTCCCGCCGAAACGGTCAAGCCGCGGAGGATTTGTACGGTTTGCTGTAATGCGTGTTCCAATCGACCAGGCCGATGTTCAGCAGCTCGTGCCGGACAGTCTTCAGGTCCGCTTCCACGATGAGGTACGCGTTGGGATCGTAGCGCCGGGGTCAACGTGTTGCCCGGAAAATTGTCGGCTGTTCCACGCTGGCGCGTTCGCAAGCTCAAGCCTGCCCCGCAATGGATGAGCATTATCGTCTGACGAAGAAGCGGAAAATGGTCATGCTGTGATATTCGGCGCCGGGCTTGAGCACGGTGCTGCGAAAATCCGGCTTATTCGGCGAATCCGGAAAATGCTGCGTCTCGAGACAAAATGCCGAGCGGCGCCCGTACACCTCGCCGCCGTGGCCGTGAATCGTGCCGTCCAGAAAATTGCCGGTGTAAAACTGCACGCCGGGCTGATCGGTCAGGACTTCGAGAACCCGGCCAGTCGAAGGCTCTTCCACGCGCGCCGCTATTCGCAGACCCGAACCATTCAGCACGAAATTGTGGTCGTAGCCGTGGCCGAGCCTCAACTGTTCGTCACCATTATTAATACGCGCGCCGATCGCGGCCGGCTTTCGAAAATCGAACGGCGTTCCAGCCACCGCCCGCAGCTCGCCCGTCGGAATCAACCCCGCATCCACTGGCGTATAGCGATCCGCGTTCAGCATCAACCGGTGCCCCAGCACGTCGCCCGAGCCTTTCAGGTTGAAATACGCGTGATTCGTGAGATTTAACACCGTGGTTTTATCCGTGGCCGCACGATACTCGATGCGCAGCTCGTTCGCGTCGGTCAGCCGATAAGTGACGATCGCCGTTAAATCCCCGGGAAAACCTTCGTCGCCGTCTTTGCTCAGATGCGTAAGCTCCAGCGCGCCATCGGGAAGCTCGCGCGCGACCCACACTGCCTTGTCGAATCCATGCGACCCTCCGTGCAGCGTGTTTTCGCCGTCGTTTTTTTCGAGTTTGTATTCGACGCCGTTGAGCGTAAACCGCGCCCCTCCGATGCGATTCGCATAGCGCCCCACCAGCGCCCCGAAAAACGGCGCCGGATTCGCCAGGTACCCTTCGAGCGAATCGAACCCCAGCACCACGTTCCCCATCGCGCCCTTGCGGTCCGGCACGCGCATCGAAACCAGCCGCCCGCCGTAAGTGGTAATGCGCGCTTCAACGCCGTGCGCGTTGGTCAAAGTGTAAATCTCGACCGCGGCGCCGTCCGGCATTTGTCCGAAATTCGCCCGCGCGATTTTCGGAGCCGCGTTCGCCATCGCGAGGAAGACGGCCGCCAGCGCCGCGCGCTTCATTCGCGCGCCGCGCTTGAAGCCGCGCCCGCCAATCCCAGCTCTTCGGCGTGCTGCTGCATCGCGCGAATGCAGAAATCGATATGCTCATCGAGATCGACACCCAACTCGGAGGCGCCATTCACGATATCCTCGCGATTCACGTTGCGCGCGAACGCCTTGTCCTTCATTTTTTTCCGCACGCTTTTCACTTCCACTTCGTGAATGCTGCGCCCCGGCTTCACATACGAGCACGCGGTCAGAAACCCGGCCAGCTCATCGCAGGCGAACAGCGTTTTTTCGAGCTTCGACTCGCGCGGCACACCGCTGTAGTTGGCATGCGAGAGAATCGCGCGGCGGATCTCGTCATCCACGCCGCGCCCGGCGAGAATCGGCTCGCCCTTCATGGGATGATCGGGAGCCTCCGGATGAATCTCCCAGTCGAAGTCGTGCAGCAGGGCGGTGACGGCCCATTTCTGCTCGTCCTCGCCGAATTTGCGCGCGTAAGCGGTCACGCACGCCTCTACGGCCAGCATGTGTTTGCGCAGGCTCTCCGATTGCACAAACTCGCAAACCGTCGCCCACGCCTGATTTCGATCCATAACAGCCAGTGTATGCTATAGTGGTCACGATTCGACCAGATGGGCCTGTGGCGCAGTTGGGAGCGCGCTTCCATGGCATGGAAGAGGTCGTGAGTTCGAATCTCACCAGGTCCACCAAA
>JASHWA010000439.1 GCA_030044325.1 Bryobacteraceae bacterium | reverse complement strand
AGGGCGGGTGCGGTTGCACAGCAGTTGAGCCGCACCTTGACGGAGGGCCCTGCCTCCTCCGTGCTGCTGGCGGATTTTGACCGGCGCGCGTACTCGGTGTGGAGCGCGAGCGAAACGCCGCGGCGCCTGGACGGGCGCACGTGGGGGGCTTTCGTCTCGGAAGTCGACGGAATTCAGGTGTTGAACGCGCGCGAGGTGCAGCCGCGGCAACTGGGGCGATTGCTCGACTACGCGCGCAAGAAATTCGCGATTGTTTGCGCGGATCTGACGGGAGCGCGCGAGTCGCATTCGCGGGCGGTGCTGCGCGCCTCCGACGCAATTTTCATCGTGACGGGATCGGATGCGCCGTCGATCGAGGGCGCGCGGGAGAAGATCGAATGGCTGCGCTCGCTCGGCCTGGACGGCCGCTGCGGGCTGCTGCTCGAACACACGCCACATGGCGCCAACGCGGCCGAGGTCGAGGAACAGACGGGCGTCGCGGTGTGCAGCCTGGTGGAAACCAGGGCGCACATCGAAGGGTTAGCGCGGTGGCTGATGGCGAACACGGCGGCGGCGGAAGCGCGCGCTTCACAATACGCCATCGCTTAGTTTCTCCCTCCGGGGCAGCTGCGCATCGACGGCTGCCTCATTCCCACGCGCCCCCAGCGGGTCTACAATGAAGCCAGCCGCTGCTATCGGCCATGAGTGACGCTCTCTTCATTCATCGCTTCCAGTTTGCGTTCACCGTCACCTTTCACTACCTTTTCCCGCAGCTGACCATTGGGCTGTCGCTGCTGATCGTGGTTCTGAAGAGCGTCGCGATGCGCACCGGAAACGCGCGCTATGACGACGCGGCGCGATTCTGGACGCGCATTTTCGGGATCAATTTCGTCGCCGGGGTGGTCACCGGAATCCCCATGGAATTTCAGTTCGGCACCAACTGGGCGCGATTTTCGCAGTTGACCGGAGGGGTGATCGCGCAGCCGCTGGCGATGGAAGGGGTGTTTTCGTTTTTTCTCGAGTCGGCCTTCCTGGGTCTGTTTCTGTTCGGCGAAAAACGGCTGGGGCGATGGGGGCACTGGGGCGCGGCGTTCATGGTTTTTCTGGGATCGTGGATGTCGGGATTCTTTATCGTGGTCGCCGACGCGTGGATGCAGCATCCGGTGGCGTATTCGCGGCTGGCCGACGGGAGTTTCGAGGTCACCGGGATCGCCGGCGTGCTCGCCAATCCGTGGGCGTGGATTCAGTACGCGCACACGGTGAGCGGAGCGGTGGTAACGGCCTCGTTCGTGATGGCGGCGACCGGCGCGTTTTACCTGTTGAGCGGCGTGCACCGGGATTACGGGGAAATTTTCGTGCGCTGCGGCGCGATTTCCGCGCTGATTTTTTCGGCGCTGCAAATTTTCCCCACCGGCGACGTTCACGGCCGCTATATGGCCGATCATCAGCCGGTGGCCACGGCGGCGATGGAAGCTCTGTTCGAGTCGCAGCCTGGCGCGCCCATCGTAATTTTCGGTCAGCCGGACGTGGCGCAGCGGCGCATCGACAACCCGCTCGCGGTGAATGACGTTTTGAGCTTTCTGATCTACGGAACTCCGCGCGCGGTGGTGCGCGGGCTGAACGCGTTTCCCGAAAGCGACTGGCCCACCAACATCCCGCTGCTGTACTTCGCGTATCACGTGATGGCCGGACTGGGGACGATTTTCGTCGCGCTGGCGATTGTTGCGGTGTTTTTGTTGTGGCGCGGCGTGTTGTTTGGGACGCGATGGGCGCTGTGGTGCTTGATGCTGGCCTGCCCGTTTCCGTATATCGCGAACACGGCGGGCTGGATGACCGCGGAAATCGGGCGGCAGCCATGGCTGGTGTACGGATTGTTGCGCACGGACGCCGGTGATTCGGCGAACGTATCGGCGGCGAACGGGCTGTTCACGCTGCTCGGATTCATGGGATTGTACGCGCTGCTTTCGTTGTTTCTGGTGCTGCTGGTGTACTGGCAGATCGAGCGGGGGCCGCAACAGCAACCCGCGCCGGCGGCCGTTTCCGGAGGCGAAGCGTAGATGCAAACGCTGTGGTTCGGGCTGGTGGTGCTGATGCTGGTGGGCTACGTGCTGCTCGACGGATTCGATCTGGGCGCGGGGGCCTTGAGCGTATTGGTGGCGCGCGAGGAGGCGTCGCGGCGGGCGATTCTCCAATCCATCGGGCCGGTGTGGGACGGAAACGAAGTGTGGCTGCTCGCCGCGGGCGGGACGCTGTTTTACGCGTTCCCGCTGCTGTACGCGTCGGGATTCAGCGGATTTTACCTGCCTCTGAATATGGTGCTGTGGCTGCTGATTTTCCGGGCCATCGGCATCGAATTCCGCGGGCACCTGGACGCGCAGGTGTGGCGCGATTTTTTCGACGGCGCATTCGCCATCGCCAGCACGCTGCTGATCGTGTTTTTCGGCGCCGCGCTGGGAAACGTGATGCGGGGAGTGCCGCTCGGCGCGGACCATTATTTTTTTCTGCCGCTGTGGACCGATTTCCGCACCGGGGCGCAGCCGGGAATTCTCGACTGGTACACGATCCTGTGCGGCGTGGCGGCGCTCGCGGCCACTTCGATGCACGGCGCGCTGTACCTGATCGTGAAGACCGAAGGCGCGCTGAACGAGCGGCTGCGCGCTGCCGTGCGCCGGCTGTGGCCCGCGGTAGTGATCCTTTCGATCGCGGCTTTGGCGGCGACGATCGAGGTGCGGCCTTCGCTGGCCGACAATTACCGGCGGAATCCGGCGGGATGGCTGATACCGGCGGCCGTCGCGGCGGCGCTGATCGGGATGGTGGTGTTCACGCGCGCGCGGCGGGAGCGGGACGCGTTTCTGTGCTCGTGCCTGTACATCGTCGCGACACTGGGAGGCGCGGCGCTGGCACTGTATCCGACGCTGCTCGCGTCCTCCGGCGATCCGGCTTACGCGATCACGATTCAAAACGCGGCGGCGGGCCGGGAATCGTTATCGGCGGGCCTGGTGTGGTGGCTTGCGGGGATGGCGGTCGCGATCGGGTATTTCGTTCTGGTGTACACGATGTTCAAAGGCAAGGTTCGCGACCAGCCGGCGGGGCACCGATGAGCGCTGGCGAGTGCGCGGCGCCACTCGCGGCCAACGCGCTCCATAACCGTCGCACGGCCAACGGCGCGGGTGGTCGAGGCGGGTCGCGAACATCATTCGTAGCGCAGGGCGACCATGGGATCGACGCGCGTGGCGCGGCGGGCGGGGATGTAGCCAGCAAGACCCGTGACCATCGCGAGTGCGACGGTGGCGAGCACCATCGACAGCGGGTCTTGCGGCGTCAGACCGAATAGAAAACTGCGTACCAGTCGCGTCGTGGCGAACGCCGCGGGAAGGCCGATGATCGCGCCGATGGCGATCATCCACAGCGTTTCGCGCACCACCAGCCACAGCACGTTGGCCCGCTCGGCGCCCAGGGCCATGCGAATTCCGATTTCGCGATAGCGCCGCGTCACCGCGTGCGCCAGCACTCCATATAACCCGATCGCCGCGAGCAGAACCGCGAGGGATCCGAAGAATCCACACAGCGTGGCGACGGTGCGCTCCTGCGAAATGCTGTCGTCGAACTGGCGT
>JASHWA010000438.1 GCA_030044325.1 Bryobacteraceae bacterium | reverse complement strand
GGTAACGAGCTGCTGTACGAGGCCGGCGGCGACCTGTTTGTGATTCACGCGGACACTGGCAAATGGGCGCAACTGACGAAAACGGCTGAAATCGAGCGCGACCCGCAGCTTTCTCCCGATGCCGCCAAGGTCGCGTTCCGCCGCGGATACGATCTGTATGCGATCGACATTGCCACCGACAAGGAGACGCGGCTCACTCACGGAGGAACTTCGACGCTGATCAACGGGGGGCTCGACTGGGTTTATCCCGAAGAGCTGGATCTCGGGACCGCGTTCTGGTGGTCGCCCGATTCGAAATCGATCTCTTATTTGCAGTTCGACACCAGCCGGGAGCCGCTTTATCCGCATGAAGATTTGCTGCGCGTTCGCGCGGTTTATGAGCCGGAACGCTATCCGCAAGCGGGCGAAGACAATGCCGATATTCACTTGGGCGTAGCTCCGGTGGCGGGCGGGCCCACCAAATGGCTGAACGTGGGCGACACGCGGGATTCGTATCTGATTGCGCGTTCCGGATGGATGCCGGATTCGCGCAGTGTTTACGTGATCCGGCTGAATCGGATTCAGAACAAGCTCGAAATGTTTTCGATCGACGTCGAATCGGGCGCCGCCGCGACGATTTTCAAGGAATCCGATCCCTACTGGATCAATCTACAAGGCGATGCCGAATTTCTGCCGGACGGGCGGCATTTCCTGTGGACCAGCGAGCGCGACAACGGATTCCGCCACATTTTTCTGTATTCGAACGACGGCAAAGAGGTGAAGCAGCTCACGCACGGGCCATGGGAGGTAAAGCGCATCAATGCGATCGGGCAGAATCGCGTCTACTACACTTCGGATGAAGGCAACTCGCTGGAGACGCATTTTTATTCGATCAAGCTCGATGGCTCGGGGAAAACGCGGCTGGACAAAACTCCCGGCACACACGCGATTTCGATGGGTCCGGGGGGGTTTTATTATCTCGACACGCATTCCACGCTGAGCGATCCGCCGGTGACGACGCTCCATTCGGGCGACGGCGCGGAGGTGGGTGTGTATCGCGAAGCCAATCGCCGGCAGATCGAGGAATACGAGATTCTGCCGACGGAGATTGTGACCTTCAAGACGCCCGACGGCGTGGAACTGCACGCGCGCATGATCAAGCCGGCGGGGTTCGATCCGAGCAGGAAATATCCGGCGATCGTGGACGTGTACGGCGGACCGGGCGTGGAGCTTCCGGTGCATAATTCCTGGCCCGGCGGCGTGAATATCGACCAGGTTTACGCGCAGAAGGGATATGTCGTCTGGCAAGCGGAAAATCGCGGCGGAATGGGGCGCGGGCACGCGTTTGAAACCGGAATTTTCCGGCAGCTGGGGGTGACGGAGCTCTCCGATCAGGTCGCGGGAGTGAAATATTTGATTTCGCTGGGATTCGTCGATCCGGCGCGCGTGGGGATCCACGGATGGAGCTACGGCGGATTCATGACGCTGAACGCGGTGCTCAACGTGCCCGACGTTTTCAAATGCGGAATCGCGGGCGCGCCGGTGACCAGCTGGATGAATTACGACACGATTTACACGGAGCGCTACATGGGCCTGCCCAGCGAAAACACGGAAGCCTACGCGCGCACCGCGCTCGCGCCCAAGGCGAAAAATCTAAAGGCCAGGCTGATGATCGTCCACAACATCGAAGACGATAATGTTTTATTTCAGAATTCGATGCAGATGATCAACGCGCTGGAGCTCGAACAGAAGGAATTCTCGTTCATGCTCTACCCGCAGAAATCGCACGGGGTAGGCGGCATCGCGGCGGAGCAGATGAATCAGAGCATGCTCGATTTCTTCGACCGGAATCTGAAATAGCTTCTATCGCGGAAAGCGCGGCGAATACGCTTCCAGGTACTTCAATCCGCTGCCGGTGTTGTAAATCACGATGCGATCCTGACGCTTCAAGAATCCACTCGCGAGCAGTTTCTTGAGCGCGGCCACGCACGCTCCGCCTTCCGGTGCGGCGAAGATTCCTTCATCGCTCGCGAGCTCGACGCCGGCCTGGATCATTTCGTCGTCGCTCGCGGCGACTGCGGTTCCGTTGCTCTCGCGCACCGCGTTCAAAACGAGAAAATCGCCGATCGCCTTGGGGACGCGGAGGCCGCTCGCGACCGTTTCCGCATTCGCGAAAAATTCGCTCTCCGCTTTGCCCTGCTCGAACGCGCGCACGATGGGCGCGCAGCCTTCGGCCTGAACGGCGATCATTTTCGGGCGCTTCTTCCCGATCCAGCCGAGCGTTTCCATCTCTTCAAACGCTTTCCACATGCCGATCATTCCGACGCCGCCGCCGCAGGGATAAAAAATCGCGTCGGGCAGCTCCCAGCGGAACTGCTCAGCGACCTCGTAGCCCATGGTTTTCTTGCCTTCGATGCGGTAGGGCTCCTTGAGCGTGGAGATTTCGAACCATCCCTCGGCATCTTTGCGCGCGGCGACCATTTTGCCGCAGTCGCTGATCAGGCCGTTCACCAGCGTGACCTTGGCGCCGGTGGCGCAGCACTCGATATAGTTCGATTGGGGCACGTCGCGCGGCATGAAGATGTAAGCTTCCATGCCTGCGGCGGCTGCGTAGGCCGACATCGCGCCGGCAGCGTTGCCCGCGGAAGGGATCGCGACCTTTTTGATCCCCAGCTCTGCGCACATGGAAATCGCGCAGGACAATCCGCGCGCTTTGAACGATCCAGTCGGGTTGACGCCTTCGTCTTTGACCCATAGATCGTCGGCGCCGAGCCGCGCGCCCAGGCGTTTGGTGTGGATCAGCGGCGTCATCCCTTCGCCCAGCGAAATGATGGCGGAGGGTTTCGAGACCGGAAGCACGGGAGCGTAGCGCCACATGCTGGACGGACCGTTGGGAATCCATTCGCGATTCCAGCTTTCGCGTGCTTTTTGGAGATCGTAGCGGACCAGCAGCGGTCCGCCGCATTCGCACAGATTATGAATCTCGCCCGCGGCATAGCGCTTCGCGCATCGAGAGCACTCCAGATGAGTCGCAGTGGTCATAAGGAAACTGCCAGAATAGCACCTCGCGGCGAGCCCCTTCCCTTCGGCGCGGAACCGCAATATAATCCAGGCAGCTTGGATTGAGACCGTTTTTAGGTCTTATTGGGGAGGTAATCTATGTTCGATAGCCTCGACGAGCAGATGCGGAAGGACGAAGAGCGCGTTCTAACCAGCGGCCAGCGGATGATGCGGTACGCGATCTACGTTGCTGCGGCCGTGGTGGTGTTCGGCGGCCTGATTCTCGGCGTGCACATGCTGACCTAGAGGACGCCGGATTATTTCTGCGCTGGTCCCGCAGCGGGACTGTTGTCCGGTGCGAGGAGTACGATCTCGTTCCGCGGAAACGCGAACTTACGCCCGTTCTCATCGATCACGTTCACCTGCGAAATGTACTGTCCAGGCGGAAGTTTGGCCAGCGGGATCTGGAAAGAGAACGGCGCCACGCCGGGCCGCGCGGTGCCGAGCTTGGTGACTCGCGTCGCGGGCGAGGAGTAAACTTTTCGCGCACCCTGGAAGAGATTCACCTGCGCTTCCAGGCTCAGCGCCTTGCGGTCATCGGAGGCGGGATCATAAACCTCGAAATAGACGTACAGCGTCTGGTCCTTGCGGAAAACCCGGGTGATGCTGGGAATCAGCTTGGCGTTGTCTTGAACCAGCGGGTTCGCCGCGATCAGTTTTTTGTTAGCGTCAGCGGAACCGACCGCGGAGGCGAGCGGTTCCCTCTGATTGCTCCAGACAACGGAGCTCAGGCGCATCTTCGACCCCGAGCCGAGATCGGGGATGATGAACTTGGTCTCGAACGTTCCCATCTTGCCCGACGTATTTTCACGAGCCAGGAACCGCAGGGAATAAGTGCCCGGAGCGAGCGGAGGAAGCACCGCGTCGTATTGCAGGTATCGTTGGCCTACTTTGGACGCCGTGTCGCCCGATAATTTTACTGTGATGTTGTCGCGTACGCCGCTCACCAGCTTTCCGGTCGCGTCGCGCACCTGGCCGATGAAATCGAAATCGGCGGTCTGGTTTTCGCCGCGGCGGGTCAATCCCACCGCCGAGCCCGGAATTTTCACCGAGAGCGGCACCACGCAGCGTTCCCGCGCGACACGGAAATAATCGACCTCGAGAGCGAGCGGCAGATCGTTGACGGGATCGCCCAGCGTGAGCGCTTCCTGAAGCTGCTGTTCTTTGTCGGAAGCGTTGAATTTTTTCCAGGTTTTTGCGGCGAAATAACCTTTGCGGAAATCCAGTCTGGCGCTGATGGATTTACTCACCAATTTCACGTCGATCCGCCGGTATTTTCCATCTTCGATGGGATTATGGCTGTAATAGCCGATGATGTAATAGCTGTTCATGTCCCCCTGCGCCTGCCGGATTCCCATGGTGAGGTCGTTGGTATCGAGCATGGCTCTTCCGCCGGTGTCGGCGGCGAGGGTTTCGAGCGTTTCCTGGGAGTCGTTGAAGTTGCTGCGTACGCTCGCCTGATTGGTGCCCGTGAAATTACCCGTCCCGCGCGAGGATGCCTGGGTCGCATCGCCGCCGGGCGGTAGCGCAACCAACCCGCGCGCGTCCACCGGGTAAATGGAGACGTTGGCGCGCGCGGCCGCGTTGGTGGTGGCTTTTAACTGCGATTGATTTTCGACGCCGGTTTTATTGATGCCGCTATTGAAATAAATCAGCGCCTTCTTTTCGGGGAAAAGGCTCAGCTTTTTCGCCGCATCTTCGATTGCCGCGAGCTTTCTGTCGGTATTAAAAATGTTGAATTCGGTCTCATCGGCGGTGAAGCTCCCGCTATCGTCGCCTTCATCGGCGGAGGTCGCGGCCAGGTCCGCGAGATCGGATCCTTCGCCCAGGGTGAGCTTTTGCAACGCCGAAATGAGGGTGTCGCGATCGTCGGTCCACTCCTGGACGATCTTGATGGCGGTCGTGTAGGTCATGATCTCGACCAGGTCGGACTGAGTCATCTGGGTGGAGAGAAACTTGATCGCGGCCTCCTGCGCGCGAAGCTGCTCGGGCGGCTGCATGGTGGTCATATCGAAGAACAGGCACAGCAGGCGCCGGTCCTGATACTTGATCGTTCCGGTCGCGGGGGCGGCCACCACCGGCTTGGCGGGGGCGGTTTTAGCGGGCGCCGTTCGTTCTTCCAGCGTGCCGGGTTTGGAAGCGAAGGAGATCGGCGCGAGCGGCTCGCCCTCGAGCTTCTGCAGCTCGAAAACGCTGATATCCTGCTTCACGCCGTCTTCGTACACCGCAACGTCGTCCTTGGTGAGATTGGTGATAGGACGCCCTGATTTGTCGCGCGCGGTGAGATCGACGATTACCAGCCTGGTTTCCGTGCGGATGATGAACTGGTCCTGCTGGGCAAACAGCGTTGCCGCAGCAAGGAAGATCAAGCGTCTCATCTAGTCACACCTCGTTCCCGGGAGAGTCCGCGAGTTGCCCGCAGCCTTACGGCTGGCCGCTCGGCGTCGCCGCCGCGGCTCGTGACGGCCAGGCAAGATCCATGCATCTTCAAAACCTCAGCCGCAAGGTGGCCGTGATTTGCCGCATGGTTCCGGCGTTGGTGATCAGCCCATACTCGCTCGAATTCACGATGGTGATCAGCCCCGTCGGATTCACATGATTGAAAGTGTTGGTCGTGTCCACGCGAAATTCCAGCCGCCGCCGCTCCGAATTCAGGTTAATACTTCGCGCCAGCGATAAATTGACGATGAACTGCCCCGGGCCGGTGATGGTGTTGCGTCCCGCATCGCCGAAAGTTCCGGATGGCGGCACAACAAATGCCGCGGCGTTGAAATATCCGCTTCCGGAACTGATCGATTCGCCCGGAACCACATCGGCGCGCAGTGTCGAAAGCGACGACGTTCCGTCCAAATTTCCGCTCACCGTGGCCGATTGCGGAGCGCCGGTCTGCGCGGTCATGCTGCCCGAGAGGGTCCAGTCTTTGAGGGCCTTGGCGAGAAAGGCGGGATGCGAAAGGAATCCGCGCTGTGCGTCCACCGGCGACGCGAGAATCCAGTTCCACGTCAACGCCTGCGCGTGATTGTTGTTCGATAGCGCGTATTCGGCGGCCTGATCGTAAAAATTCTGCGCAAGCGCGACGTCGTCCATCGCCTTCGACCAGACGTATTGAATATTGGTCGAGATCCCCCGCTGGAATCGTCGCGTGAGGCGAAGTTGCAGGGCGTTGTAATTCGAATCGCCGACAGGCGCGTCGAAGGTGAAGGCGCCGATATTGGGGATCGGCAGGCGCTCATATCCGGTGAGCGCCGAACCTAAAGGAGCCTGATTCGGCGCTTCCGGAACGTCCAGGTGCGTCCCCGAAATCCCCGTGTACATGATCTCGCCGATCCAGCGCCTGGGAAGGTTTTGCTGGATGCTGGCATTCCACGTCTGCGAATAGCTGTCCGCATAATTCATGGCGACCGCGTAGGTATTGGTCACCGTTTTTCCGCCGGTCTGAAGCAGGCCGTTATACAGATTCAGCGGATCGGCCGTGCTGGTGGTGGCCTGCGTGACCAGTTCGAACGGCGGCTGGCCGCCGAGGTTCGCCATGAACTTGTTGTACTGGCTCGGGTTGTAATAGATTCCGTAGCCCACGCGAACCACCGTGCTGTGCTTGGGAAACGGTTTCCAGGCGAGCCCTGTGCGCGGTCCGAAATTGTGCTTATCCGAATCGATCAGCCCGGCGGGAAGGCCCGCCTGATAGCATGAATACGCCGGATTGGCGCAGACCGGGGTAACGGATGAAAAATTGGGCCCGATCAACAGGTTCGAAATATTCCCGTACTCTTCCTGCCACGGCGTGAAATATTCCCAACGGAGGCCCAAAATGATGCTCAAATTGCTGGTGACGCGCCAATCGTCGGTGGCGAAGGCGTTGAACCCGTTGCTGTGGAAGTGGAGGCTGCGTTCGCCCTGGATGGAGCTCTCCTCCGGCAATCCCAGCAGAAAATCGGCGAAATCGTAGCCCGTACCGGAAATCGCCAGGCCGCTTGAATTGTAACCCGCGGTCTGCGTTCCGGTGAAATTGAATGTTCCGCGGCCGTTCGGATCGGTTGTCGAATAATTCAGATAGTGCGTCCACCCTCCGCCGAAGCTGAAATTGTGTTTCCCGCGCCGGATTTGCGCGAGATCGTTGGCGCCGTAGCTCCAGATCGCCGAATTCGAATAATTGATATCCGACAAAGAAGAGAAATTGGTGAAGGCGAGCGTCGGCGGGCCGAAACTTCGCGCATCGTTCGAGGGGCCCTGAATTCCCAGCTCTGAGGCCACATCGGGTCCGGTTTCGAAATAAGGACTGGTCAGATTTGTGTTTCTGTTAAACGTCAAATTGACGTTGTTGAAGCTGCGCGCTCCGAATCGATGCCGCCAGTTGAGCACCGTGTTGTAACCGTGGCCGTTCACCAGGTCGCAGCAGCCGAAGGTTTCAAAGGTCGCCGTGTAGCGGCTCTGAAAATTGAACGTCAGCGCCAGGGTGTCGGTGGGAGTGAGGGTCGTGTTCAGGCGCGTGTTGAGATTCTGAGTGTTGTTGGGATTCGCGGCGATCAACTGGTAATCGTTGTTCGTCGTCGCCAGGTTTTGATTGGGCAGCGGAATGTAGCTGAACAGGCCCTGCGCGATGGGATTGATCCGCGTGAGCGGAATCTGGTTGTTTGGGAACGGCGTGTTCGTGGTCGGGTCGTAGATGGTGTTGGAGATTCCTGAAAAATTGCCGGCGCGCTCGGCTGCGGTCGGCTCGCTGAAGGAATTGTCCACGCCGTTGCGGATGCGATTGCCGTAATAATTGACGAACCAGAAAACTTTCGGAAGGCTGAAAAGCTTGGGGATGAACAGCGGCCCTCCGGCCGAAAATCCGTAGCGGTTTTGACCGTAAGCGGCCTTGGGTTCTGGAATTCCGCTCACCGCGAACGGCCGTGCATTGAGCGCCGAATTGCCCAGCGTGTAGAAAATCGATCCAGTGATGCGATTGTTGTTGGGATTGCGGTTGCCGATGAATGCCGGATTGCCGTTGCGGTCGCGCGGACCTCTTCCTCCGCGCCCGCCGAAGCCTCCGCCGCGTCCACCACCCCCGCCGAATCCACCTCCGCCGCGCCCGCCACCCCCGCCGAATCCGCCGGGACCGCCGCCGCCCGGACCACCCCCCGGTGCGCCGGGCCCCCCAGCCTGCGCGAGTCCTTGAGGACCCCCGGGTGCGCCCGGTCCGCCAAGTCCAAGGCCGCCGGGACCGCCCGGACCGAATCCGCCCGCTCCGCCGGGTCCAAATGTATTAAAATCCCGCATGTCGGACGCGCTGGTCTGGACGCCGGCGCTGACGCTTCCGGTCACCAGCAGCGATTGATTCGCCGAATCTGCGCCCACCTGCGGCATGGCGGGCATCTCTGCGCTGTCCGCCGAGATTTGCCCGGAATCGAAACCGTCCTCGAGCGCCTGCCGGTTCGCATCGCGATTCTGTGTCCGCGCGCGATCGTGCAATTGCAGATTGAAGTCGATTTTGGTGGGATTTGGCCCGATCTGCACTTCCTTACGTGCCCGGTCAAACCCGAACATGTCGACGTCGACATTCCATTGTCCAGGCGTCATGCCGGCGAACTGGAACGCGCCGTTTTCATCGGTAACGGTTTGCAGAACCCGGTCCCCCTGAGTTGCGCGAACGGTCGCGCCGGGGATCGGCTGGCCCTCGGATTTCACCACACCGCTCTGCGCGAGCGCTGATGGGACGCCAATGACAGCAAGACACACGCCAGCTATCAGAAGATTTCTTGAATATCGAATAACAACCTCCGGGTAGCCGGCGTGTATTTTACCTGCGAACTACTCCTGCTTGGTTAACGTCATCTCGCGGTTGCCGCGCGCGGTCTCCACCGTGAGCTTCATCGTGTTGCCGGAAACGGTGCCTGAATACTTCGTCGTCATCGAGTTGCCGTTGAACTCGCGGGTCACTTCAAACGAGATGTTGTCCCCATCCACCTTGCCATTGGAAATCTGAACCTCACCACCCCGCCCGGCCGTCGAACCGGTCAGCGTCGACCCATCCTGCTTAAACGTGAAGCTGGGCGCGCCACCCTTGCCGGTCGCCTCGCCCTTCCACGTGCCGGTGACATCGGCGGCCAGCACGCTCATGGCGGTCATGGCCAACAACGCGAACAACATAATCAATTGTTTCTTCATCTTAGCTCCTCCCCCTCGTGGGGCTTTCTGTAGTTTGATGCGATTCCCAGGATCGCTATCTGTTAATGATGGCGGGGGACCACCCTCAGGTTACTAACTGCATTAAATGACGAGGAAAAAAGAGATCGAGATGACGTTATCCTAGCTCTTTCGACCATCTTGGAGACCAAATGAAGCGCTCGCTTGCATTATTGCTGTGCCTGACCTTACAGGCAAATTCTGAAACCTTCGCGATTTTCCGGCCGTACGTCGCGCGCCGCGTTCCCGCGCCCGTTTTCGAAAATTCTGCGCGGATCCGCGACCTGCTGCGCGGCGGAAACCTGTATCTTTCGCTTTCCGACGCGGTCGCGCTCGCCGTCGAAAACAACCTGGATGTCGATCTTGTGCGTTACGCGGTTCCCATTGGGGATTCCGAAATCCTGCGCGCGCAAGGCGGCGGCGTTACACGCGGAATTTATTACACCATCGCACAGCCGCCCACCGGCGTCGGCGGACCCCTCAGCCCGCTCCTCACCCAGGCCGCGACGCAATCCACCCCGGGAACCTCCGTCGCAAGCAACGCCCTCGAACTGGGCGTTCTCGCCGAGCCGCAGGTGAATCTCTCGACGCAAACGACGATTCCGTTATCCGCCGGCTCGCCGGTTCCCTCGTTCGACCCGTCGCTGTTCGCCAATTACGCGTTCACGCATCAATCCGTGATCAGTGCGCTGGGATATCCCGCGCTGGTGAGTCCTACGCAGATTCAGACCGGGAATGCGGGTTATCAGGAGGGATTCAGCACCGGAACCAACGTCGTTCTGGCGTTCAGCAATACCGCGGAGACCGTCAATGCGCCGGATTACGTAATCAATCCGTTTATCGCTTCTGATCTCTCACTTACCGTCACGCAGCCGTTACTGCGCGGCTTCCGGCGGCGCATCAACCAGCGCTACATCCGTATCGCCGCGACCGAAAAGCAGATCAGCAGCCTGTTGTTTCGTCAGCAGTTGATCGAGGTGGTGTACGGAATTGTGCGGCTTTACACGGACCTGGTCGCGCTGTATGAGGACGTAAAAGTGAAGGAAGAAACGCTCGCGTTTGCGCAGAAGCTTCTCGAAGACACCAAGTCCGAAGTGGATGAAGGAGTGATCGCGCCGCTTGAGCTGAGCCGCGCCCGCGCTCAGGTTTCCGGCAGCAGGCAGGACCTGATCAATTCGCGCGGACTGCTCGAAGAACAGGAAGCCATCGTCAAGAACGTGATCACGCGCCGCGGAATCGAGGACGCCGATGTGCGCAGCGCGCGGATCATCCCCACCGAAACGCTCGCTGCCCCGCCCGAAACCGAGCCGCCGGCCCTCGCCCAGCTTCTGGATGCGGCCTATAAGAGCCGGCCCGACCTCGGCCAGGCGGTTCTGCAAACCAAGCTCACGGAAATCGGCCTGGAAGGATCGAAAGACAACCTGCGGCCGGAGCTTGACCTGGTCGGCAGCGCGCAAAATAACGCCATCGCGGGCCAGACGTTGCCGCTCAACTCGAATTCCGCGTTCAACGGCGGGTACGGAACCGTGCTCGACCAGATCGCCACGCGAAAAAATCCCACCTATTCGATCGGCCTCAATCTGACCCTCCCTTTGCGCAATCGCGTGGCGCAGGCCGACGAGATTCACGACCAGATTCAGCTTCGCCAGGTGCAGATTCGCGAGCGCCAGCTGCGCAACCAGGTCCAATTGGAAGTCGAGGACGCCGTGATCGCCATGCGCCGCGCGCAAGCGTCGTACGAAGCGGCCAAGGAGACGCGGGCGTTGCAGGAGCAGTCGCTCGCGCTCGAGCAGACGCGTTTCACCGAGGGCGTTTCGACCGCGTTTTTCGTCATTCAGTATGAAAGCTATGTGGCGCAGGCGCGCTCCAGCGAAGTTGTGGCCAAGAGCGCGTATCTGAAGGCGAAAGCGGCGCTGGAGCGGGCGGTGGGTTCGATCCTGGAAGATCACGGGGTGACGCTCGAGCCGTCCGCGAACCGGGTGGAAGTGCACGAGCCGGCGAAAAATCATTAGACCGGCACGTTTCCGCCGGAGTGGCGCCGATCCGGCTAAACTTGAAGCGCGCAGGTTCGAACTTGCTGGTTCAGGGAAAAAGCTTCATTTGGCAACTCGCATTGAGCGCGGCGATTGTGGCCGCGATCACGGGACTGTGCGCCACCGTATTTCCGGTGAACGCGACCGCGGCGGGGTTCGTGTACCTGATCGCGGTGCTGGGAATCGCTACCGCGTGGGGACTGGCGACCGCGGTGGCCGCATCCATCGCCGCGATGCTGTGCTTCAACTACTTTTTTCTTCCGCCGATCCGGCAACTCACCGTCGCCGATCCCCAGAACTGGATCGCGTTGGGCGCCTTTCTGGTCGCGGCGCTGGTGGCGAGCCATTTGTCGGACCAGGCGCGCAGGGAGGCTCGGGAGGCGCGGCGGCGCGTGGCCGAGACGGAACATCTGTACGCGTTCAGCCGGGCGATTCTGCTTGCGGGCGTGGATCATTCGCTCGGTTCGCATGCGGCGCAGCAGATCGCGGGACTGTTTCAGTGCCGCGGGGTGGCGCTGTTCGACGCCAAGACCGGCGAAATTTTTCGCGGCGGCGTGGAGGATCTCGCTGCGGCGGACAAACTCAAAGCGGCGGCGGATCGCGGCGTGCGCATCGAAGATCCGGCGGGGCAGATGATCGTCGCGCCGGTGCTGCTGGGAGGGCCGCCCATCGGCAGCCTGGCGCTCAAAGGTCCGCCGCTTTCCGAAAGCGCGCTCGAGGCGCTGCTGAACCTGGTGGCGATCGCTTTCGAACGCGTGCGCGCGCAGGAGGCCGCGAGCGTCGCGGAAGCCGCCCGCCAGAGCGAGGATCTGAAATCCACGCTGCTCGACGCCATCGCGCACGAATTCAAGACTCCGCTCACTTCCATCAAAGCGGCCTCGACCTCCATCCTCTCCAATCGCGCGCTCACGCCCCAGGTGCGCGAAATGGGCACCATCATCGACGAGGAGGCCGACCGGCTGAACCTGCTGGTGACCGAAGCGGTGCGCATGTCGCAGATCGAGGCGGGAAAAACCCGGCTGGAACGCGCGACTGTGGATGTGGGCGCGCTTCTCGATCGCGTGGTGGCGCACTTCGCTCCGCGGGCCGAAGGGCGCGAGCTGAGCTTGCACCTCGGCGAGGACCTTCCCCGGGTTTCGGCTGATCCGGAGCTGGTTTCGCTCGCCATACGCCAGTTGATCGACAATTCGCTCAAATATTCGCCGCCCGGATCGCCGATTGACGTGAAAGCCGACGCGGGCTCCGGGTGCGTGTATGTGCACGTGCACGATAACGGGCCGGGGATTCCGCAACGCGACCGGGAGCGCGTGTTTCAGAAATTCTACCGGCGCCATCCGGTGAGAGCGCAGGTCCCTGGAAGCGGGCTGGGATTGTTTATCGCGCGGGCGATCGTGCGCACGCACGGCGGCGACGTGTGGATCGAGGATTCGCGCGGCGCGGGCTGCGAATTCTGCCTGTCGCTTCCGGCGCAGAACGGGCACGCATGAACACCGGACGGATTCTGGTGGTGGATGACGAGCCGCAGATCCGGCGCGTGCTGCGTTCGACGCTCACCGCCGAGGGTTATGAAGTGCGCGACGCGCGCACCGGCGAGGACGCCCTGACCGCACTGCGCGAGCATCGCTTCGACCTGATCCTGCTCGACGTGAACATGCCGGGGGTGGGCGGCCTCGAAACCTGCCGTCAAATTCGCGAAAGCTCCGAAGCGGCCATCATCATGCTGACCGTGCGCGACTCCGAAGAGGACAAAGTGGAGGCCCTCGACGCGGGTGCGGACGATTACATGACCAAGCCGTTCTCCACGCCGGAGCTTCTGGCGCGGATTCGCGCGGCGCTCAGGCGTCTGCCCGCGGGTGCGCACGCGCATTCGGAACTGATCCGGCTGCCAGGGCTCGAAATCAATCTGGCGACGCGGCGGCTTGTAGTTAAAGGCAAAGACGTGCGGCTCACGCCCAAGGAGTTCGACCTGTTGCAGTATCTGCTGGCGAATCCCAACGTTCCGATTCCGCATGGAAGGCTGCTGCAAGCCGTGTGGGGTCCGGATTACGGCGGCGAGGTCGAATATCTGCGCGTTTTCATGAACCGGCTGCGCAAAAAAATCGAGCCCGACCCTGCCGCGCCGCGCTACCTGATTACGGATCCCTGGGTCGGTTATCGTTTCGTGCTTCCCGAATCGGCATAACGTTTTCTATTCGTTTGCGGATCGTTTATGCCTTGTTTACAGATTTGCCGCTATGGTTAGAGGAGCAATGTTCGATCTCTTTTACGTCGCGATCGGTGTGCTGTTTTTTGTCGTTTCGTGGTACTTTACGCGCGCCTGCGAAAAGCTCTGAGGAAAGGTTATGGATTACATCATTGCGGG
>JASHWA010000437.1 GCA_030044325.1 Bryobacteraceae bacterium | reverse complement strand
GCTTTCGTTCTGCTGATCGCCTGCGCCGATGTCGCGACCCTCCTGGTGGCCCGCGCGGCGTCCCGCTCCCGCGAATTTGCCGTGCGCGCTGCCCTGGGTGCGCCGCGGCACCGAATCATCGCGCAGTTGCTTGCCGAAAGCCTTCTGCTCGCCGGTTGCGGCGCGGCGATCGGTATCGTTTTGGCGCGCTGGGCAATCGCCGCCCTGGCTCGCTCCGACGCGCTGCATCTTCCGCGCTCCGGCGAAATCCGCCTGGATGCCGCTGTGCTCGTTTTCACCACCGCGGTCGCGACGCTCGCGGGAGCGGTCTTCGGACTGTTCCCGGCGCTCGGCGCATCGCGGCTGGACCTGGTGAATGCGCTGCGCGCCGCCGGCGAATACTCCGGATTACCCGTCCCAACCGGACCGCTCGGCCTCAGCCTGCGGCGTGCGCTGTTGATCGCGCAAGCGGCGCTCTGCGTCATCCTCCTCGCCGGCGCGGCGCTGCTGCTCGAAAGCTTCGCGCGATTGACCGGAGTCAATCCCGGATTCGAGCCGGCGCATCTTCTCACTATGCAGATCACGCTGCCCTCGACCCGCTATGATTGGCGCCGGCAGATCGCGTTTTTCGAAGAACTGGTCAATCGCGTTCAAGCGCTGCCGGGCGTGGCCCAAGCCGCGGTCGCGCGAACGCTGCCCATGAACGCCGTGATCGCGACGCCGGTCGCCGTGGCCGAACTTCCCCCGGTCGATCTCAACCAACGCCCCACCGCGCAGATGCAGACCGTTACGCCGGCGTATTTCCGGACCCTCGCAATCCCGCTGCGCCGCGGGCGGCCTTTCGACGATCGCGACCGCGATTCTACGCACACCACGGTGATCGTCAATGAGCGTTTCGTGCGCCTGTTCTGGCCCGATCCGCGCGCGCCAAATCCCATCGGAGAACACGTGCTGATCGGCAACGGAAGAAACGGCGCGGAGATCGTCGGGATCGCTGCCGACGTCCACGATCGCGCGCTCGATCGCGATGCCCATCCGGAGATTTATCTGCCGCTCGCCGAAAATCCGGTCGCCGCGGCGGGCCTGATCGTCCGTGCGCACGGCGATCCGCACTCCCTGACGAATTCGATTCGCGCCGAGATGCGGGCGATGGATCCGGAACAGGCCGTTTCGAACGTGAAAACCGTGGAAGAAACCATCGGCGAATCGATCGGCCAGCGGCGCGTGACCCTCACCTTGCTAAGCGCATTTTCCGGTATTGCGCTGGTGCTCGCCCTGATCGGAATCTACGGCGTAACCGCGCAATCCGTGCTCGAGCGCACGCGCGAGCTCGCCATTCGCGGCGCCTTGGGCGCGCGCCCGGCGGACATACTGAAGCTGGTGCTGCGGGAAGGATTGTTGCTCACCCTCGCCGGCATTGCCATCGGTGTCGCCGGAGCCCTGGCGCTCACGCGCTTTATCGCCAGCCTGCTGTTTCACGTCAGCGCCACCGATCCTGCGGCGTTCGCCGCGATCGCGGTGCTTTTCATCATCGTCGCGACCGCCGCGGCGTGGATCCCCGCGCGCAGGGCCAGCCGGATCGATCCTATGAACGCGCTTCGCTAATCCGCGCCGGACAACCCGCAATGCGATAGGCTTCGATCAACGCTCCACACGCCGGCCGATATTTCGGCGCAGCCACGCGGTTTCGATCGTCGAGCTCGATCAGCATGCGAAAACGCTCCAGAAGCATCGCGCTTTGAAAGGCCCCGCCCGCGTACGAAAAATGCACCGGCTCGCTCGGCGCGAAGAGCTGATTGCGCACGGCAATCGCGATCGTGGAAAGCGCCTGCGCCGCGCTTTTCAAAATTTCAATCGCGATCGCATCGCCCGCCCTCGCGATCTCATCCACCAGGGGCGCAAATGCGGCGACTTCGGATTTCGGAAAATCGCGCGCATAAAACCGGTGCAGCAGGTCGTTCGCGCTGCGCGCGCCCGCGGCCTCGATCAACGCGCGATGGAGCGACGTTTTCGCGCCCCAGCCCTCCTCGAACCGCAGCGCCGCGCGCAGCGCCTGGCGCACCATGTCGAATGCGCTGCCCTCGTCGCCGAACGCGTAACCCCATCCGCCCGCGCGCGCCGTGCGTCCCTCCGCGTTTCGCCCGAACGCGATCGATCCGGTGCCGGCGATGGTCACGATCCCCGGCTCGCCTCCCGTTGCGCCCGCCAGCGCGATCAACGCATCGTGCGTGATCGAATAATTTCTCGCGCGCACGGCCCCGCGCACCGCGGCTTCTGTATTTTCCGCGCCGCCGCTCAATCCGAAACACGCCGCTTCGAACTCGACCATCTCGCCGCCGAGCGCCGATTCCGCGGCCTCCCGCAGCACCGCGCCCAAATCCGCGGCCGCGTTCGAAGCGCCGGATTTCCCAACCCCCGCGATGCGTCCGGTTTCATCGCCCACCACCGCCGTTGTGGCCGTCGCGCCTCCGTCCACGCCCAAAAACAATTTCACGGTTTGATGTTTTCCGGCGCGACGCGGTACAGCGTCCCGCCCGGCGCGTGTCCCGCGACGATCAGGCTCCACGCCTCCGGATCGCCGTTGAAATCCGCCGCGCCCCAGTCGTCGTCCTGAATCAGGAGGTAATGAATGCCGCGCGCCGCGAGCTCATACGCCGCCGCCTGCCGCGTCGAGCCGCTATATTGGATCGCCTCCTCGCGAAACCGGTCCGTCACCGTCTTCCATTCGCCGCCCTCCGCCGCTTCCAGGCGCAGCTGGAGCGGCCACTCGTAATCGTGCGACGTTTCCATGCGCACTTCATCCACCTTCTGCTCACGCCCGAAATCGACTTCCAGGAACATCCCCGGCTCCGCCGTCTGCCAGCTTCGCCAGCGCGTCACCGGCGAATTGTCAAAAGCCAGCTGCACCTCCCACGGATCGGGATGCGCCCGCAGGCGCCATTCCGATGCGCGCGGAATTTCGCGCCCGTGGTCGAAAAATCGCAGCTCGTGAACGCTCCATTGCTGCGGCCCCTCGCCTCGTGCGGTCTCCACCAGCCGCACACGCCGCATCGCGCGCTCCGGCAACTGAAAAATGAGAGCGCGCCGCGCCTGCAACTCCGGATATTGCGCGATATCCAGAAAATCCCGGATCGTCGCGCCCGCCGC
>JASHWA010000436.1 GCA_030044325.1 Bryobacteraceae bacterium | reverse complement strand
GGTTCCTTCAAGGAGATTGCGGCGACGGTCATTTCCGTCGATCCGGCCACCAGCTCGATGCGCGTGACGGATCTGGCGAGCAAGAAGCCGGTGACGGTGAAAATCAATCCGGAATCGAATTTGCGAAAGCTTCCGCCCGAGATGGCGCAAATGCTCGCGGCGCGAAATCGTCCGCCGGAGGAAGGCCGCGGCGGATTTTTCCCGGACGGGCGCGGGCAGGGACGCGGCCAGGGTGGCGAGGGCGACCGCGGATTCGGGCGCGGGGGGCGCGGCGGCGGCGATCTGAGCAAGATGATCGCCAACGTTCCGAAAGTGGCGCTTGCCGATCTCAAGAAAGGCGACGCGATCATCGTTTTGAGCACGGTGGGAGCTTCGCCCGACGAGATGACCGCGATCACCATGCTCGCCGGCGTCGAGCCGATTTTGACCAAGCCAGGCACGCGCGAAATGCAGCTGGGCGAATGGAGCCTGGGCGGCCTCGGCGGGGGCGGAGAGCCGTAGAAACGAGCGGTTGAAGCGGTTTACGGGATTAAGGAACAGGGAATGATCTTTTCAAAAAGGGTGTGTTTTTTATTTTTTGCGCTGCTGGTGACGGCCGGCGCCATTTTCGCGCAGGCGGTGGGCAGCATTCGGGGGCAGGTGCTCGATCCGGACGGCGCGGCGATTCCCAAAGCGACGGTCACCGTAACGGGTCCTAATAACACGGTCAAAGTCGCCGCCACGGACGCCAACGGAACCTACACCATAACCGGGCTTCCTCCCGGAAATTACAAGGTAATCGTGAGCGCGATCGGATTCACGGTGCTGCAAAAGACGGGGGTGGCGATCGCGGCGGGAAAGCCGCTGACCTTCGACGCGCACCTGACGATTGAAACCGCCAAGCAGGAAGTGACGGTTTCCGACACCCAGCAGGTAGAGCTCGATCCGGCCAAGAACGCGGGCGCGCTGGTGCTGAAGGAAGCCGATCTCGACATGCTTTCCGACGATCCGGACGATTTGCAGGCCGATCTTCTGGCGCTGGCCGGGCCGGCCGCGGGTCCCGACGGCGGGCAGATTTTCATCGACGGATTCAGCAACGGGCAGCTTCCGCCCAAGGATTCGATTCGCGAGATCCGCATCAATTCGAATCCGTTTTCGGCGGAATACGATACGCAGGGGCGGGGGCGCATCGAGATCTTCACCAAGCCGGGAACCGAAAAATTCCACGGCTCGGTGAACGCCACTTACAGCGACCATATCTGGGACGCGCAGAATCCGTTTGTCAACACGCCGCTGTTTCCCATTCCGGCGCAGGACAGCAAGCTGCTGATGGCCAACCTGAGCGGGCCGATCATCAAAGGCAAGATGTCGTTCTTCATCGATTTCCAGCGGCGCGAGCAGCGGTTGGATTCGCTGGTGAACGCGCAGGTGCTCAACCCGACGAGTTTTCTGCCGGAAACGGAGAGTTTCGGAATTCTGGCGCCGAACACGTTCAACAGCATCAGCCCGCGCGTCACCTACCAGTTGACCCCCAACATCACGCTGGATGGCCGGTTCGTGTGGCACGGGCAGACGTGGGAAAACCAGGGCGTGAGCGGAACCAATTTGCCGGATACGGGCTACAACTCGCGCCAGGACAACAAGCAGGTCAACCTGATCGAGACGCAGGTGGTGAACGCGTCCACCATCAACGAATCGCGTTTCCAGTATTACAACCAGCGCACGGATCAGGGCGGGCTGGACCCGGTGCTGAACATTTCAGTCGCGGACGCGTTCACCACCGGCAGCACGTTTCCGTACAATCACACCTATCAGAACAACTACGAATTTCAGAACTACACCTCGATCACGCACGGCGCGCATTTCATCAAGTTCGGCGCCCGGCTGCGCGAGGCGGCACTCAACAGCTACCAGACCAACAACTTTACCGGGCAGTTCAACTTCGATTCGATCCAGTCTTACGCGATCATGGAGCAGGGCATCGCGGCGGGAGTCCCGCTTGGGACCATCATCGCCAATGGGGGCGGTCCTTCGCAGTACCTGGTGGATGCGGGCAATCCGCTGATCAAGGGAAACCAGTTCGACGCGGGCCTGTTCTACCAGGACGATTGGAAAGTGAAACCGAACATCACGCTGAGTCTGGGCATGCGCTATGAAGTGCAGCAGAACATTCCCGATCATGGCGACTGGGCGCCGCGCGTGGGCCTGGCCTGGGGAATCGGACCGTCGGCCGGCCGGCTGCGCACGCCCAAAACGGTGGTGCGCGCCGGAATGGGATATTTTTACGACCGCTTCAGCCTGGGGAATTACCTGAACACGCTGCGCTACAACGGAATCAACCAGCTGGCTTATACCATCACGGATCCGCAATTTTTCCCGCAGGCGGGCGTGCCGATTCCGGCGCTTTCGCAGATTGAAACGCCGGCCAACGCGGACGCTTTGGCGACGTACCATCTGGATTCGAATTTCCAGGCGACGCGGCTCCAGCAGGCGGCCATCGGACTCGACCGGCAGTTGCCCAAGAACACGACGCTCTCGCTCAACTACATCAATTCGCGCGGCACGCACGTGTTTCGCACAGGCGGCGTCAACATCAACACTCCGCTGCCGGGAACCTATACGGGACCGGGGACGGGCGTTTATCCGCTGGGAGAGGCGGCCGGAATTTACGATCTGATCGAGAGCGACGGCTATTACAAGCAGCAGCAGCTGGTCACCAACGTCAACTCGCGGGTGAACTCGCGCATCTCGGTTTTCGGCTACTACGCTTACGGCCACGCGTACTCCGACGTTTTGTCGACGCCCTCCAACCCCTACAATTTCTTGCAGGATTGGGGCCGCGCGAGCTACGATATCCGGCATCGCGTGAACATCAACGGATCGATTCTGGGATTGTGGGGAGTGCGGCTCTCGCCGAATATCACCTACAATTCGGCGCCGCCATGGAACCTGATCGAAGGCGTAGACCAGTTCGACGAGGGAACCATCAGCGCGGCGCGGCCGGCGTTCGTTCCATCGGGATACACGGGTCCGGCATGCACGCAACAACTGGCCGAAGAGTTGGCCACCTGCATTGCGACCTTTACCTACCGGGGCGCGGCGCAAAGTTTCGTGGTGAATCCGACGCCGGGAATGAAAGTGATTCCGCCCAACTATTTTTCGGCCTACGGGCAATTCAACTTCAACCTGCGCATCAGCCGGACGTGGGGCTTCGGTGAATCGACCACGTCGCAGAATCAGCGCCAGGGGCGCGGCGGCGGTCCGGGAGGTCCGGGAGGCGGATTCGGCCGAGGCGTCGGCGGACCGGGCGGCGGCGGGGGCGGACCGCGCGGCGGCGGACCAGGCGGCGGACCGGGCGGCGGACGCGGCGGCGAACTCGGCGGCGGACCCGGCGGACGCGGCGGACTCGGCGGACTCGGCGGACAGCACCGCCCTGGCTGCCTCGATGGCCTTGCGGGGCCGGTCGTCGTCGGGGAACATGCTCTCGAAGTTCGGAAGCACCCGCTCGGCCTCGTCACACACGAAGGCGACGAGCTGGCGCAGGCGCTCGGGGTCCTTCCCGTCATCGCGGGTTCCCACGATGCGGGGAACGAGGGGGACAAGGCGCTGGCGCTGGTTGTCGTCCCCCGAGTCGTTCACGTGGATGGCCCACTCGGTGAGCACCAGAGAGGCGCACGGCGGATGGTCGGACCAGTCCTCCCCTGACACGTAGGCCACAGCCTCCATCACGCACATCTGGCCGTCCGGCTCGTGCTTGCCGCTATACAGGCGAAGTTTTTCCAGGTCAAGGGCTCTTTCGGCGGTCATCTGGCCTCGCTCTCTCCAACTCGACGTAATGCTCCGTATCGGCGATTTCGCCTCAGAGACCTCGCCCGGGCCCAGCCGGCCAGGGGGAGAGCCAGGTTGGCCGAGCCGGCAAAGACCACCCACGTCCAGACGGACGCCGCGCCCCAGAGCACCACGGCGCCGAGGGTGAGCACGGTCACGACCAGGCAGAACGTCAGGGGGCCCACCTCGTCGGGCCTCATTCGTCGGCCCAGCGCAGGAAGCTCAGGCGCACGTCCACGTGACGATCCCGGCTGCCACCGTGGAAGGTCGTATGCGCCGAGTGCTCCAGCGCCTCGAGGTGCTCGGGGTTCACGCA
>JASHWA010000435.1 GCA_030044325.1 Bryobacteraceae bacterium | reverse complement strand
TATGGCGCGATCGGCCAGGCGCTGCCGACGCCGGCTCCGGAAACAATTCAGGAGATCGCGGTGAACGCGTCCATGTACGACGCGTCGCAGGGGGCGCACAGCGGGGCGCACATCGACGTGGTGACCAAGTCCGGCACCAATGTGATTCACGGCGAGGTGTACGAGCATTTTCAGAACAGCGACTTCAATGCGGCCCCATTTTTCTACAACGCGCAGACCGCGGTGCCGATCAAGGATCCGTTTTTGAATCGCAGTGCGTTCGGCGCGGTGTTCGGCGGTCCTATCAAGAAGAACAAGCTGTTTTACTTTCTCGCCTACCAGGGCGTGAGGATCGCGGATCAGCAGACCTCGATTGTGGGCGCGACGGTTCCGATCACGCTGACCAATGACCGCAGCGCGAGCGGGATCATGGCCGCGGTACAGGCCGATTACGGGACTACTTTGAGCGCCAGCCAGATCAATCCGGTGGCGCTTTCGATTCTGCAGGCGAAGCTTCCCAACGGAAATTATCTGATTCCGACGCCGAATATCACCAACGTGGCGGAGGCCAAGCAGCTCGGCTACGACGCTTTGCAAGTCGGACCGAACGCGCAGGCGCAGGTGAACCAAGGCAGCGGGAACATCGATTATCTGATCAGCGACAAGGACCGGCTGGCGGCGAAATATTACATCCAGAGCGACCCGACCACCACGCCATTCGCGGCGGTCACCGACGCGCTGGGGTTCCCGCAAACGCTGCAGGCGGGAAGCCAGGTGGTTTCGCTCGACAATACGGTGGTGCTTTCGCCGACGCTGATCTGGCAGCAGAACGCGGGCTACACGCGCATGATCGCCTACGCGTCCATCAGTGACGGGTTCACGCCCGCCGATTTCGGAATCAACCTGCCCGCCGGATCGAATTTTCCGGAAATCGAATTTTCGAAAGCAGATAACACACTGGGCAACACATTCGCCTTCGGCAGCAACGCGAGCTTCGGGAATGCGGGGATGTACCAGAACCAGTTCGCCTACGCGACCACGCTGCGGTGGGTGCTGGGGCGGCATTCGCTGAGCTTCGGCGTGGACTGGAATCACACGCAGTTGAACATCATCAACAACAACACCGGCAGCGACATCGTCGATTTCAGCAGCTTTGTGAACTTCGTCGAGGGCACGGTGCGGACGGGCACGCATTCGGTCGCGTTTTTGGGTTCGGCGGACCGGTATTACCGCTCGGATACGGGCGGCGCTTACGTGAACGACAGTTTCAAGCTGCGCAGCAATCTGACGATTACGCTGGGGTTGCGGTGGGATCTCGATGGCGCGCTGAGCGAGAAATACGGCCGCCTGACAGGGTTCGATTCGAATCTGTACTCCTTCAACAGCGGAACAGACACCATCACCGGATCGGGCCTGGAGATCGCGGGCAACAATCCGACCATGGCGACCGCGGGCGCGAGCAATACGCTGATGAACAATCCGCAGTGGGGATTCGCTCCGCGGGTGGGCGTGGCGTGGAATCCGACTTCGAAGCTGACGGTGCGCACCGGCTACGGGATTTATTACGATCGAGGCGAGCTGTTCACCTATCTTTCAGCGGGCGCGGGCGGTGGATTCAGCGGACCGTTCGGCGTGACGCTTTCGCCGCCGTTTGTGAGCGAGGTGACGGCGGGAAGCGGAAGCACGTTCGCCAATCCGTTCCCGTCGGCGGGCGCAGTGGTTCCGGGCAGCCCGGCGCAATTCCTGGCGCAGCTCCCCAATCTTGCGCAGACTGCCGCGGATACCAATCCTGCCGGCAATCTATATGGGCCGTTCATCTTCAGCGGCTACGACATCAACAACAAGCTGCCTTACAGCGAGAACTGGACGCTCGATCTGCAATATCAGCTCAGCAATACCTGGCTGCTCGAAGCCGGATACGTGGGCAACCACGGACAGCACCTGATCATTCCGGTGACATTCAACGAACCTTTGGTCGCGACGCCGTCGAATCCGGTCAACGGGCAGACGTCGTCGTACGGCTACACCTATCCGAGCAACAACTCGCTCGAGCCGCTCGACACACTCGAGGGCGGCAACACGGGAGTGCGCGTTCCCTATATCGGATACAGCGCGAATTCGGTGCTGTACAAAGCCGAGGGGATTTCCAACTACGACGCGCTCCAGCTTCACGTGCGCAAGCGGTTTTCGAAGGGGCTCATGATGACGGCGAGTTACACCTGGTCGCACGCCTTGGACGAGCAGAGCGGCGCGGGACTGTTCTTCACCGGCAACGATACTGAGAATCTGCGGCAGAGCTACGCCACGTCGGACCTTGATCAGACTCACGTGTTTCTGATTAACTTCAACTATTCGATTCCGCGCTTTAACGTGAGCAAGGGGCTGGATAAAGTGATCAACGGCTGGACGATCGGGTCGCAGATCGTGGCGCAGAGCGGGCAGCCTTACAGCATTTACGATTACTCGGGCTCGGAGGGGAGCATCTACTTCTCGAGCAACGATGAAATCACCAACCCGCTGATCGGGCTGGCGCCGGGCGTGACGGCGAAACAGGCTGAGCTTCAGGGAACGCTCGGTGTGAATGCGGGTAAACCAGTGCTGAATGTCGCCGATTTCGCTCCACAATATCTGCAACCCGGCCAGGACGGCGTTCCGGCCGGGGACATCTACGAATCGGCGTTCGCCAATATCGGGCGAAATCTGTGGCGCGGGCCGTTCCAGTCGCAGGTGGATATTTCGATCGGAAAGCAGTTCAAACTGACGGAGCGCTTCAACCTGCGCTTCAGCGCGGAGGCGTTCAACCTGTTCAACCATCCGGACTTCGACACGCCCAACAACGACGTCGAGTATTTCCCCGATTTCGGTCCGCCGCCGGCGACCACTCCGACGGGGCAGTTGGGCATCATCCAGCACACGATCGGGAGCCCGCGGTTCCTGCAACTGAGCATGCACCTCACGTTCTGATGCCGGGCAGCAGGTAGTGGCGGCGGGCGCTGGCGCTTCGTTTCCTATATAAAAGGAAGTGCCATGCCGGACAATTCGCACGAGCCTTCGAAGAACGTCGATCTGCGCAGGACCTACGACGCCATCGTGGTCGGATCGGGGGCCGCGGGAGGGATGGCGGCGCACGTTCTCACGTCGCACGGGCTCAAGGTGCTGTTGCTCGAAGCGGGACGCAAGCTGCCCATCGAAAAAGAGCTGAAGTCGATGGAGTGGCCTTACGACCATCCGCGGCGCGGCGAGATGCCGCCGGACCGCCGCGCGATCGGCTACAACGAATACACCATTCGCAAACCGCCCTACGCGGCGGGATCGAAATACAATCACGTGTATTCCTACGTGCAGAACTGGGGCGGCGCGGATTATTCGAAAAATATCGTGGTGGATGAGAAGGACCATCCTTACACGGGGACGAATTACGCGTGGGTTCGCGCGCGATTGCTGGGAGGCAAGACGGCAATTTGGGGCCGGCTCGCGCTGCGGCTTTCCGATTACGATTTCAAGGCCGCCTCGCGCGACGGCTATGGCGAGAACTGGCCGATTTCCTACGCCGATATCGAGCCGTACTACGATCGCGTGGACGATTACCTGGGAATTTCGGGACGGAAAGAAAATCTGCCCTATCTTCCCGACAGCCGATTCCAGCGGCCGAATAAATTGTCGGCATCCGAGATGATGCTCAGAAGGTCTCTCGAAAAACGCGGGCGATTGCTTACGCCGTATCGCGCGGGGGTAACCACGGACGGACTGAAGCACAACAAGTATCGAAGCAAGTGTTTCGGCCGTGGAGCCTGCAACCGTCACGTGGGAGGGTGCGATATCCACGCGGCGTTCGATTCGCCCACCGGGCTGATTTATCCCGCGTGGGACACGGGAAACCTGACGGTGCGGACGGACGCGACGGTTTACGAAATCACCGTCGATAA
>JASHWA010000434.1 GCA_030044325.1 Bryobacteraceae bacterium | reverse complement strand
GGCTGATGGAACAGCACAACGACATGCGCGCGATGCTTGGGGAGATGTCATTTTCCGAAGACAGCCCCAGTTTTTATCTGTTGAACGTCGGCGAGACGCATTATCCCTACGCGCTGCCCGATGAATCGCCGGATCAGTGGCCGCGGATCAGCGGCGTGCATGGAGTTTTCAAGCACCTGGACGACGAAGTGGTGGGCGGAAAATTGCTGGTTAGATCGAAGCCGAAAGAGAAATTTTTCGACCAGCGGAAATTAAGGGAATTACGCCAGCGCCAGGTGGACGCGGTGAAATATCTGGACCGCGTAGTGGAAGAATTATTCGATTTAGTGCCCAAGAACACGTACATCACGCTGACGGCGGATCATGGCGAATTGTTCGGCGAGGAGGGATATTTCGGACACGGGCCGATCCATCATGAAAAGGTGTGGGAAGTTCCGTTCGTCGAGGGCAAGTTGAGATGAAAGGCGCGCGAATCATTTTTCTGTGCGTATCGATCGGCGCGGAGGTGTGGCTCAGATTTCACGCGCCGCATTCGACGACTTTCGCCTATATCGGGCCGGGCGCCGGGTTCGCGTTTATGGGTTCGTTTTTGAGCCTTCTGACGGGTTTTCTGCTCACTATCGCGTCGCTGGTGTCATGGCCGTTCCGCATGGCGTGGAGGTTGATCCGCAGAAGGCAGGGATTCAAATTCGCGAGCGCGAAAAAAATTATTTTCCTCGGCCTGGATGGTCTCGATCCGCGGCTGACGGAACGTTTCATGGAGGAGGGAAAACTTCCGAATCTAAGAAAGTTGCGCGATCAAGGCTCGTATGCGCGGTTGCGCACCACGTTTCCCGCGCTCTCGCCGGTGGCCTGGTCGACTTTTGCCACAGGCGTGAATCCGGCCAAGCACAATATCTTCGATTTTGTAAACCGGAATACCAAGAGCTACGTTCCTGAACTTGCGGCGGCAAAAGTTCATCCGCCGGCGCGCGTTTTCAAAATCGGCCGTTACCGCATCCCGTTGTCGAGGGTACAGGTGGAGCTGAAGCGCAAAAGCGAGCCGTTCTGGAAAATTCTGGGAAACCAGCAGATCGGTTCCACCATCCTGCGGGTGCCGATCAGCTTTCCTCCCGATCGATTTTACGGGCGCCAGCTTTCGGCCATGTCGACTCCGGATCTCAAAGGCACGCAGGGGAGCTTTGCACAGTTCACCACGCGTATCGAAACAAGCGATTTTGAAAGCGGCACGCGGTTTCCGCTGGTTCGAACGGCCGGCGGGTTCGAAGGATCCCTCGAAGGTCCGGAAGACGCGCTCATCGAGCATGGGCCCACGCTCAAGATCCGGTTCCGGATTCGCGTGGTTCAAAAGAACGCGACGCTCGAAATCGCCGGCCAGAATGTTCCGCTCCAGCCCGGCGCGTACACGCCGTGGATCAAGTTGAAATTCCGGTCGGGAGCCGGCGCGGCGGTGCACGGCATCGCGCGGTTTCTGGTGACGGAGACCGAGCCGCATTTTTCGATTTATGTTTCGCCCGTGCAGATCGATCCTGAAAAACCGGCGCTGCCGATCAGCCATCCTTCTTATTACGCGGCGTACCTGGCGAAACTCCTCGGCACCTATTCGACCTTGGGGATGGCCGAAGATACCTGGGCGCTGAATGAAGGCGTGCTCAATCACGAGCAGTTTCTGGAGCAATCTTATTCTCTGCTCGCCGAGCGCGAGGCGATGTTCCGCAATGCGCTCGAAAAAACTCGCCGCGGCGTGGTGGCCTGTGTCTTCGATACCAGCGATCGCGTGCAGCACATGTGTTTTCCGGATGAAAAAACCATCGAGGATTTGTACCGGCGCATGGACCGGCTGGTGGGGCTGGCGATGGAGCACACCGATCCGGCGACGGTGCTGTTCGTGCTGTCCGATCACGGTTTTTGTTCGTTCCGGCGCGGCGTGAATCTGAACGCATGGCTGCTCCAAAACGGATATTTGCATTTGAAAGACGGCGCGCAGGAAAGCGGACGGTATTTTAAAGGCGTGGATTGGTCGCGCACGCGGGCGTATACCGTGGGCTTGAGTGGAATTTACTTGAATTTGAAGGGTCGCGAGGCGAGTGGCATCGTCGCGTCCGCGGAAGCCGATGCGCTGCGGCGCGAGCTGATCGGAAAACTCACGAATTTGCAGGATGAAGAGACGGGCGAGGTCGCGATTCGAAGCGTTTACGCGACGCGATCGCTGTATCACGGTCCCTATTTAAACGATGCGCCGGATCTGATTCCGGGATACGCGGATGGATTTCGCACGTCGTGGGATGCGGCGGTGGGAAAGGTTTCGCGCGCGGTTTTTGAAGACAATTTGAAGGCGTGGTGCGCCGATCATTCCGTCGACCCGGTGCTGGTGCCGGGCGTGTTGTTTTCGAACCGGAAGATCGAAAGCGAAAATCCCGGAATCGAGGACCTGGCGCCGACGGCGCTCAAAATCTTCGGCGTCGCCAAGCCGGGCTGGATGGACGGATGCGCACTGGTGGGCTGATCACGGTTACGGCGGCGGCGTGCCTGTGCGCGGGCGGTTGCGGCTCGACCGCGGCGTCCAGTTCGAAGCAAGTGATCGTGCTGGGAATCGACGGTATGGACCCGAATTTCCTCGAAAATCATTGGAATTCTCTTCCAAATCTGGAGAAATTAAAAAACGACGGCGAATTCCGGCGTCTGGAAACGGTGATGCCCCCGCAAAGCCCGGTGGCCTGGTCGGCGTTCATTACGGGCACGGATTCGGGAGGGCATGGAATTTTCGATTTCATCCACCGCGATCCGAAAACGCTCGCGCCGTACTCCTCGATCGCGCAGGTGAGCGAAGGCGGAATCAGGATTCCGGTGGGGCCGTATGAGCTGCCCGTGACCTCGGGCAAGGTCACTTCGTTTCGCAAAGGAACGCCGTTCTGGTCGATTCTCGCCGACCATCATATTCCGGTGACCATCATTCGCATGCCCACCGATTTTCCGCCGGTGCATTGCGACGACGGATATTCGGTCGCCGGCATGGGCATGCCGGATTTGAGCGGCGCGCTGGGCGGAACGTTTTCCTATTTCACCGACCTGCCCTCGCAAGCGAGCCGTTCGGTTGCGGGCGGGCGAATCGAGCACATCGAGCTGCGGGAGAATCAGGCGGCGCTGCGCGTTTTCGGGCCGGATAATTCGCTGCGCAAAGACAAGGCACACACGTTTGTGGATATGACGGTCGCGGTCGATCCGCAGCGCAAGGCTGCACGATTTTCCGTCGAGGATCACGAGTTCGTGCTCAACCAGGGCGAATGGTCGCCGTGGATCGAGGTTGAATTCCCCATGATTCCGGCGCTCAAGAGTGCAGCGGGAATGTTTCGCGTGTATGCGAAGCACCTGCATCCGGCTCTCGAAATCTATGTTTCGCCGGTCAACGTCGATCCCGCCGATCCGGAGCTTCCGGTGACCGCGCCGCCGTCCTACAGCCGTGA
>JASHWA010000433.1 GCA_030044325.1 Bryobacteraceae bacterium | reverse complement strand
TGGAAATCGCGGTGCGCGGACAGATGGCGGCGGGGCCGTCGCAGAGGGTGGTCGAAATTTTCGGCCGCGAAAAGGTGGAAACGGCGGTTCGCGGCGCGCTGCGGCGGTTCGTCACCGGTTCGGGCGAGGTGAGGATGGAAAACCGTTTCCGCTGCGCGGTGGTGGAGGTAACATAACCAGCCCGGAATGTTTGGGTTATAGTAAAGCCTGAGGCACTATGGCATCCACTGTCTGGAAAGGGCATCTCACCTTTGGGCTGGTTTCGTTCCCGATCCGGTTGTACAGCGCCGCGCGGAGCGAAAGCATCAGCTTCAATCAACTCCACAAAGCCGACGGGTCGCGAATCAAGCAGGTGATTTATTGCGCGGCCGAGGACAAGCCGATTCCGCGCAGCGAGATCGTGAAGGGGTATGAGTACGAAAAAGACCGTTACGTGGTGATCGAAGAAGAGGAAGTGAAGAAGGTCGCGCCGGCGACGGCGAAGGTGATGGAGATCCTGGAATTCGTCAAGGGCGACCAGGTGGACCCGATTTATCTCGAAACATCGTATTACATGGCGCCGGACGAGGCGGGCGAGAAGCCGTATGCGCTGCTGTTCGACGCGCTGAACAAGACGGGCTACGTGGGCGTGGCGAAGATCGCGATGCATAATCGCGAGCACATCGTGATCTTGCGGCCGGGAAAGAACGGCGTGCTGCTGCACACGATGTACTACAGCCATGAGATCCGGAAGGTGGACGAATTTCGCACGGATCTGAGCCTGGTGAAGGAAAAAGAGCTCGCGCTCGCGACCAGTCTGATCGAGGCGCTCGCGGGGGAGTTCGAGCCGGAGAAGTATCACGACAATTATCGCGACAACCTGCTGAAGATGATCGAGGCGAAGAAGGAGGGCCACGAGGTGGTGGCGACGCCGGAGCCGCAGGAGGCGAAGGTGGTGGATATTATGGAAGCGCTGAAGGCGAGCCTGGCGATGGCGAAGAAGCCGGCGGCATCGGCGACCACGGCGGAGGCTGAGGAACGGGAAAAGCCTGCAAAGCGCCGGGCGCGGGGTTAGTTTGGGCGAATGACGTTCGCGGATGCCACTTTAATACGTCAGGCGGCCTGGGCGGTTTGCTGGCGCAGGGAGTTGCGGATGCGCAGCAGGCGAACGCGGATTCCCGTGGAGGTGATGCCCGCCTCGCGCGCGATCTCTTCGGCCGAATAGCCTTCGAGATTGCGCTCGAGCAAGCGGCGATCGCGCTGGGGGCAGCGCTCGAGCAGGCGCCGCAGTTCGAGCTCCTCAAGGTTCATCGTATAAGAAGGCTGCAAACCGTCGATGGGGGCGGCCATAGCGCCGCGAAACCGCGCGCGATACAGATTTCGCGCGATAGAATTCACCCAGAAACCGACCATCGCCGGGTCGCGCAACTGACCGCGAAATTCCCAGCCCCGAACCCACGCGGCCTGCGCGATCTCTTCAGCCTCATCCATGGCAGCGCCGCTTGCGAGCAGAAACCGGCGAGTCGCGGAATAGCCTGTTGCGTATGCTTCCCCGTAATCCTTGCGTTCCATTCCGGTCAAACGTGTGCAATCGCGCTGCCAGCCGAGAGTTATTACGTTTCAACAATTTGCGGCGCAGGCTGGAGAATTTAACCGGTAAAAAATTCCGAATACGCTAACTCTCCAATGACATACATCCGATTAAAATACTGTGCGGACTTGTCTTTTATTTTTTGTGACGTTGCTTTCGGCATGGGGCGAGTCGCATCCGAGTTGGTGGATGCTGGCGCCGATCGAATCGAGCGCGATCGTCGGGATACAGTGGGAGAGTCTGAAAGACTCACCGTTCGGGCCGGCGGTGGCGGCAGAGCTGGGTTCATCGATCGGGTTGCCGGAGCTTCCCTGCCTGACTACGGCACGAGAAATTCTGATCGCTTCGCCGCCCATGCTGGTAATGATCAGCGGCAGCTTCGACGCGGAAACGTTACGCGCGCAGGCGGCCAAGCTTTCGATGAAAGCCGCCGGCTATCACGGCGTGAGTTTATGGATTTCGCCGGGAAAGACGCTGAGCATCGCGCGGTTGAGCGATCAGCTGGTGCTGGCGGGAGACCGCACGACGCTCCAGTCGGCGATCGACCGGAGCCTGGGAGATCGGCGGCACTATTCGCCGCTGCTGGAGCGCGCGGCGCGCTATGCGGAGGCGGGGTTGTTCGTGGTGGCAGACAGATTGCCCGATCCGCTGGCGAGTATTTTTGTTCCGATCGAGGGCGAGACGCGCGGATTCGACGGCTATGTTTCGCTTGCGAGCGGGCTATCGGTGGAAGCGTCGATCGATGGGGGCACGGAAGACAACGCAGCGGCGATCGCCGAGAGCGTGCGGCAATCGATTCCGTCGCTGCCCGAGGTGGCGCAGTCGCTCGAGGTGAAGGTGGACGGGAGGAATGTTTTTCTGTCGCTCGAAGTGGATCAGGCGGAGTTTGGGGAAGCGCTGCGCAGCGCGCCGGTCGCGCAGGTTCCGCAAATCATCGCACCCGCGCCGAAACCGGCGGACGCGAAGCCGGAGCCGACCGGTCCGCGAGTGATCCGGATTTACGGACTGGACGAAGGCACGCGGGAGATCGTGCTGCCGCCCGCGAAGCAGAACAAGCAGTAGTTTATTTGTTCGCGGGAGCAGCAGCGCCGGGAGCAGGCGCGGGCGCGGCGGTTTCGACCGGCATTTTGCCGTTCCAGTTGACCGGCCGCAGGCCGTCGCGCGAGCCGAAATCGATGAAGCAGAACATCAGAAAGATGCCCAGGAACAGGAACCCGGCGCAGGCGATGACCGCGTTCACGGGCTTGTCGTAACGCAGGTGCATAAAGAAAAGCGCGACGATGGTGGCTTTGATCGTGGCGATGAACAGGGCGATGACGACGTTGCCGGCGCCGAAGTCGATGTACGACGCGCCGACCGTAATCGCGGTGAGAATCAGGAGGGCGATCAGCGTTTTGACATAGACGCCGGAGCTGTGCGGCTCGTGATCGGCGTCGGTCTCTTCGTGTTGAATGATTTGGTCGGTGCTCATTTGATTAAGTAGTACAGCGGGAACAGGTAAATCCAGATCAGGTCGACCAGGTGCCAGTACAGGCCGATGAGGTCGACGGGTGTGTAGTATTCCTTCGAGAATTCGCCGCGGTGGGCGCGAACCGCGATCCATGCAAGCAGAATCATCCCCACCAGGATGTGGAACCCGTGCAGGCCGGTCATCATGAAATAGAACGCGAAAAACGTTCCGTAGCCGTGGCTGATCTGGCCGGTGTACGGATCCTTTACAGTGTCGCCCGGCTGGGCGTGATACCAACGCGGCGGCAGCAGGTGCTCCTCGAATTTGTGCGAATATTCGAAGTATTTGACGGTCAAAAAGATTCCGGCGCAGATGATGGTCAGAATCAGGAACAGCACCAGCTTCTTTTTATCGTTGCGCTGCGCCGAGAGGACGCCCATCACCATGGTGAAGCTCGAAACCAGGAGCACGACGGTGTTGAGCGCACCGAGCGGGCGCTGCAAGTGCTCGTGAGCCTCCACAAATTCCTGCGGATAGCGGGCCTGCATGAGGCCGAAGCCGACGAACAGGCCGCCGAACAGCAGAACTTCGGTCGCCAGGAACAGCCACATACCGATCTTGCTGGTATCGAACTGCTGCTCCATCGTGGCGAAGTGATGCTGATGGTGGGGGTCATCGGGGTGACCGTGCGGTTGGTGAATATCGACGGAAGTTGTGCTCATCAGTGTGCTCGCTAATGTGCTACCGGCTCAGGACGGTAATCGTAGGGCGCTTTTTCAAGCACCGGCTGATCTTCAAAATTGTGCGTGATGGGGGGCGAGGAGGTCTGCCATTCGAGGGTCGTGCCGCCCCAGGGATTATCGGGCGCGTCGTAGGGTTTTCGGAGCGACGCGAGGAGATTTGCCGCGGTCAGGAACAGGCCCAGGCCGAGCACCCAGCTTCCCACGGTCGAAAACGCGTGCAGCGGCTGGTATTGATCGAGGTAGTTGTAATAGCGGCGCGGCATTCCCTGGCTGCCCAGGAAAAACTGGGTGAGGAAGGTCATGTTGAAGCCGATGAAGACGATGACCGCGCCCACCTGGCCCCAGAATTCCTTATACATTCGTCCGGTCATCTTGGGCCACCAGTAATGCAGGCCGCCGATGAAAGCGATGACCGTTCCGCCCATCATCACGTAGTGGAAGTGCGCGACGACGAAATAGGTGTCGGTGAGGTGGACGTCGGTGGAAAGCGTACCGAGAAAAATTCCGGTTAAACCGCCGATGGCAAACAGCAACAGAAAACTGATCGCATACATCATGGGCGTTTCAAGCGAAATGTTGCCCTTGTACATGGTCCCGAGCCAGTTGAACATCTTGACGCCGGAGGGAATGGCGACCAGGAAGGTCAGCGCCGAGAAGATCACGTTGGCAAGCTGCGATTGGCCGGCGACGAACAGGTGATGGCCCCACACGATGAAGCTCAAAAGCGCGAGCGAAACGCTCGAATAGGCGACGGCGCGGTAGCCGAACATGGTTTTACGCGAAAACGTGGGGATCAGCTCGCTGATGATCGCCATTCCGGGAAGAATCATGATGTAGACGGCGGGGTGCGAATAGAACCAGAAGAAGTGCTGGAACAGCACCGGATCGCCGCCGAGCTTGGGATCGAAAATGCCGATGGAGAAGACGCGTTCGAGGGCGAGCAGCGCGAGGGTGATGCCGAGAACGGGCGTGGCCAGCACCTGGATGATCGCGGTGGAATAGATGCCCCACACAAACAGCGGCATATCGAACCAGCCGATGCCCGGCGCGCGCAGCTTATGGACCGTCGCGACGAAGTTGATGCCGGTGAAGATGGACGAAAATCCGAGAACGAAGACGGCCATGGTCATGAGGGTGACGGCGCCATCGGTGGTAGTCGAATACGGCGTGTAGAAGGTCCAGCCGGTATCGACCGCGCCGAAGATCATGGAGCAGACGGCCATGACGGCGCCGAGAACCCAAAGATAGAAGCTGGCCAGGTTGAGCCGCGGGAAGGCGACATCTTTGGCGCCGAGCATCAGCGGCATCACGAAGTTGCCGAGCGCGGCGGGCACGGAGGGAATAATGAACAGGAACACCATGATCGCGCCGTGCAGCGTGAAGACGCGATTGTAGGTCTGCGCCGTGATCAGAACCTTTCCGAAGAGTTTGTGTGACGGCGTCAGCAGCGTGAGGCGCACGATCAGGGCGAAGATGCCGCCGACGAAAAACGCCGACAGCACGCCGACCAGGTACATCACGCCGATACGCTTGTGATCGACCGTGGTCATCCAGCTCCAGATGCCTTTTTCGGCGTTCAGGTAATTTTTCGCCGGCCGCGGCCGGTCGCCTGTGTGCGGTTGGGTTGTGAGCGTGTGTTCCATTTTCGCCTCGTTATTTTGCCTGGCCTTGGGCTCCGCCCTGCGCCTGCTGTCCCGGCTGCGGTTTGGGCGGCAGGCTCAAAACGGTGGGGGCCGGCGGGCCGCCATTGGGGTCGTTGCCGAGCGACTTGATAAACGCGATGATCCCCTGCCGCTCATGTGAGCGCAGCAGACCCTGGAAGGTCGGCATGATCGGCTCGAATCCTTTGACGATCTTCGCCTGGGGAAAATCCTCGGACTCAATGACGTAATCCTGGTCCACCAGGACCTTCCTGCCGTCGTTCATTTCCTCCATCTTGCCCCAGATGCCTTTCCAGCTCGGGCCGCCGCCGGGGATGCGCGTGCCGTCGATCGAATGGCAGGTGGAGCAGCCCTTGCGCTCCCATTGGAGCTTGCCCCAGGCGGCGGGATTGTTCTTATAATCCTCCCATTCGGTTCCGCCGGTTTCCATGAACTTCTGGTAGTCGGCGTCGGTATCGACGCTCAGTTTCGCTTGCATGTCGGAATGGCCCTTGCCGCAATATTCGGCGCAGGTGACGTGGTGGACTCCCAGAACGGTGGGTGTAAACCACTCTTGGGTGTATCGGCCCGGAACGATGTCCTGTTTGGTGCGCATGTCCGGGACGAAGAAATCGTGAATCACGTCCTCGCTGGTCATGACGAAGCGAACGGGCTTGTTGACGGGGACGTGGAGTTCGTTCACGGTGCGGGTTCCGTCGGGATATTCGAACTGCCAGATCCACTTTTTGGCGACGATCTGGACTTCCATGGCTTCGCCCGGCGCGACCGCGGCCTCCATCCAGCCGTGCAATCCCCAGAAAAAGATCCCGATGCAGAGAAGCAGCGGGATCACGCTCCAGATAATTTCGAGCATAGTGTTGTGGGTCTGGTGCGGCGTCACCCGGCCGGGCTTATACCGATAGCGCCAGGCGAAGCCGATCGCGCAGACGGCGATGCCCAGAAACAGCACCACGCTGAGCCAGAACAGCGCCATGTACACCGTATCTACCTCGGCTGCGTACGCCGAGCCCTGCGGGGGCAGCATGATTGAACGAAGCCACTCCATGGTTATGCCATTCCTTCTTTAAATCGTGCGGAGCGTCTGCGCTCGAATCTGATCATGCGCCACAGAAAATAGCCGATGGCCAAGATGGTCAAAAGCCCGCCGATTCTCATGAAATTGGAGGCAAACATCACGTATTTGCCTTCTTTTGGGTCGTAATGATAGCAAAACAGCAGAATTTTCTCGACCGTCATGGTGGTGCGGCCTTCGCTCGCTTCAGCGAGGGCGAAACGCACGTCGAGCGCACGGAATCGCGCGCCGTAGAGATAGCGCGAAATACGGCCTTCCGGCGTCAGAATGAAAATCGCCGCGGGGTGGGCGAACTGTTGCTGCTGCTGGTCGTAGCGATAGTGGTAGCCGATTTCCTCGGAGAGACGCTTGGCGTCGCCGTCGGTATCGCACAAGAAATGCCAGCCGCCGGCGGGCCGTCCGAGATCCTGAATATAATTCGTCTTCTTCTTATTGGCGAGCTCGAAATTTTCCTTGGGATCGATGCTGATGGTGACGACCTCATACTGATCGCCGGGATTCCACGGAATCTCGCGCATGACCTGCGCCTGGCCGTTCAGAATCAGGTTGCACAGATTGGGGCAGGAATAATAAATGAGATCGAGCAGAACCGGCTTGCCTTTATGGAAAAACGAGCTGAGCGGCACCTTTGCGCCGCTTTCGTCGATGAATTTCAGATCGAGGTCGACGTTGCGGCCGAGGTGCTCATCGATGCTGACCGATTGCAGCATGGGCGGGAGCTGGCCCTCTTCGAGCTTCTGCGGCGCCGCATCGGGCAGCCGATCGGTTTGCGCGAAAAGCGGAATCGCCAAGAATAAGAGTGCGTGCTTCATTTCGCAGGTGCAGGGGCGGGAGCCTGATCCTCGTCTTTCTTGGGGAGCGCGTTTTTCGCTGGATAAAAGAGTTTTCCTTGCGACGCTTCCTTCACAAAGGCATCCATGGCCTTGTCGAGCGGGATGCGCACCACGCCGCTCTTCTTGTCGGTGAAGGAATAGTGCGTCAGATACCAGTCTTCACGATAGTGCAGTTGTTTTAGCTGCTCGCTCGGCGGCGCGAGAATTTTTTCATACACCGCCTCGTCCCAGATTTTGTTGAAATACTGCTGCAGCGCGAAGATGGTCAGCACCAGCAGCACCACGCTGCCGATGGCGAAAGCGACGATGGCGCCCGACTTGGGCTCGGTACGATCGAAGCCCTCTCTCGGATCGGCGTGGCGGATTTCCTGTTCACTCATACGTTAGAATCCTCAGGCATTTTCAAAATGCAGCGACTGCTCGAGGCGCAGATCGCCCACCGGAACCAGCTTGTGCGCGCGGAAGCGGCTCCAGAAGGCCAGGCCGCACAGACTGAGGGTCGCGCCCAGCGTGGCGAAATCGATCCAACTGATGTGCGGGCCGTTGGGCGAATACATCGGCATGACCACCCAGTAGAGATCGACGTATTCGACCGCCACGCTCCAGATGGCGATGAACGTCAGAATTCCGAAATTGCGCTTGGCGGGCCGGCACAGCAGCGTAAAAAACGGAATCACGAAACGGATGAAGGGCAGCGAAAGCGCGACATACAGCCAGCTTCCGCCCATGCGGTGGCGGAAAAACTGCGTCTCTTCGGGAATGTTGGCATACCAGATCAGGATGTACTGTGAAAACGCGATGTAGGTGTAAAACGCGGTCAGCGCGAACATCCATTTTCCGAGATCGTGGTAGTGCTCCAGGGTGATCGAGTGGGTGAGAATTCCGTTGCGCCGGAATCCCACTGCGACCAGATAGACGATGGACATGAAGGTGAGAGCGCCGCCGGCGAGGAAATACAGGCCGAAAATGGTCGAATACCAGGTCGGTTCGAGCGTCATCAGCCAGTCGTAGGCGGCGAGGGTTCCGACGGCGACGACGAGAAAGAGCCCCGGTGCGCTCCAGCGCGAGGCGATGTGCATCTGGCGGATGGATTTTTCGGTGTCCTGTTTCGTGGATTGGCGGTAGATCGAAAAAACCCACAGCGACCACAGCGCGAAATAGATATAGGTGCGCGCAATGAAGAAATTTTCGTGCAGCCACCACAGTTTTCCGCTCATCGACGGCTCATGCGGGATCACGCTGGGGTTGGTCCAGGAATAAATGTCCTTCAGGCCGAACGCGAGGGGGATGAACAGCAGCGCGCCGAAGGGCAGCGTGTACATGATGTTTTCCATGATGCGGCGGACGGTGACGCTCCACGCCGATCCGGAAAGGAATTGCACCATGACGAAGAAAAACGCGCCCAGGCCGACCGCGGCGGTGTAGCAGAACGCGATCAGGTAGGAATGGAAGAAGCGCGCCGGGTCCTGAAGATAGCCGGCGACGCAGCCGATCACGCAGACGAGCGCGGCGAAGAACAGAACGTTGCGGCCGGTCGCCCAGCGCGCGGATTCGAGTTGATAGTTGTCAGTATGAGCGCTCATTTTTAATTCATTTTCGACAGGCCGGCTTTTTGATCCTCGGGAACGTCGGCCATCGATCCGTGCGCGGCGCGCTGGAGCACGCGCAGGTACGAGATGATCGCCCAGCGGTCCTCCACCGAAAGCTGGTATTTATACGCGGGCATGGTGCGGCGGCCGTTGGTGATGACGTTGAAAATCTCGCCGTCGGCGAACTGCACCACGCGATCTTCGGTCAGGTTCGACGGCTGCCAGCTCGGAACGTGGAGCGGGACGATTCCCTGCCCTGTTCCTTCCCGGTCGTGGCACGGCGTGCAATAGGTACCGAACTTTGCCTGTCCTTTTTTGATTTCTTCAAGCGTCATCGGAACGGGACTCTTGCCGACGTAATATTCGCCTTCCATGCCGGTGTTGTAGACGGTATCTTCATAGGGCTGGTCGCGCGCGACCGTGCCTTCGGGCGGGACGCGGCTGTCGCGATGGTCGGCGAACAGATCGTTTTCCATCTGGGGCTTGAATTTGGGCTCCCATTTCATGTCGTCCCAGACCTGCACGGGAGGGTCGCGCTGGATGTTGGAGCATCCGGAAAGGAAGACCAGCGCGATCACGATCAACGCGATCGGCAACGCGCAGTATCCGCTAATCCAAAGCATCGGCGACTGACCACTGGCCACTGACCACTGACCGCTGATTCTGTTCATCCTTCCACCACCTCCACGTCGCCTGCGCCGACGCTGCGCAGGTGCTCGGCCGATTTCTGCGCGTCGAAGTTGGGATCGTCGGCTTCGATGACCAGCAGGAAGCGGTCGTCGCTCGCGCGGTGCGAGTTCTTATAGTTGAGCGACGGGTGATACAGGCGGGGCAGCCCGTTCAGCGCCCACATACCCATGAAAGTAGCGAAGGCGGTGAACAGGATGGTCAGCTCGAACATCACCGGAATCGAGAATGTAAAATCGAACAGCGGCTTTCCGCCGATGACGAACTTGTCCTGGATCGCGCCGACGTACCAGATGAGCAGCGCCGCGGTGGCCGTGCCCGCGAGCGAAACCGGAATTACGATCCAGCCGAGCTTCGAATACGGAATGCCGATGGCGTCATCGATGCCATGCACCGGAAACGGCGTCATCGCGTCGAGCTTGGTGTAACCCATCTCGCGAATTTTGCGGCCGGCGTGGACCAGCTCGTGCGGATCGTCGAATTCGCCGATCACGCCGTAGACTTTATCCGCGCCGATTCCCAGTTTTTCGCGAATCTGATCGGGATCGAGTTTCATTGATTCACCTCAACCGGCGCTTTCTGCCCTTTAAAGAAGCGCTTTTCATGCGACAGCACGCCCTTCACTTCGGAAATCGCGATCATCGGCAGGAAGCGCGCGAAGATCAGGAACAGCGTCAGGAACAGGCCGATGGTTCCGGCGAACGTGCACATGTCCACCCAGGTGGGGTGGAAGAATCCCCACGAAGTCGGCAGGAAGTCGCGTGTCAGGCTGGTGGCGATGATGACGAAGCGCTCAAACCACATGCCGATATTGGTGGTGATCGAGATGACGAACATCACCCACAGATTGGTGCGCAGCTTCTTGAACCAGTACAGCTGCGGGATGAAGACGTTGCGGGTGTACATGGACCACGCTGCCCACCAATAGGGGCCGAAGGCGCGATTCCAGAAGGTGAAGCGCTCATAAATGTTGCCGCTGAACCAGGCGATGAAAAATTCGCACGCGTAGGCGTAGCCGACGATCGATCCGGTGACCAGGATGATCTTGTTCATGTTCTCCAGGTGCTTGATGGTGATCAGATTCTGGAGATTGAGCGTCCAGCGGGCGACCAGCAGCAGCGTCATCACGCAAGCGAAACCCGAAAAGATCGCGCCGGCGACGAAGTAGGGCGGAAAGATGGTGGTGTGCCAGCCGGGGATGACCGACGTGGCAAAGTCGAACGACACAACCGAGTGCACCGAAAGCACCAGCGGCGTCGAAATTCCGGCGAGAATCAGATATGCCGCTTCATAATTGCGCCAGTGCCGCGCCGATCCGCGCCATCCCAGGCTGAGGATTCCGAAGACCCATTGCTTGATCTTCGAAATCGCGCGATCACGCAGCGTGGCGAGATCGGGCACCAGTCCCGTGTACCAGAACAGCAGCGAAACGGTGAAATAGGTCGAGACCGCGAACACGTCCCAGATCAGCGGAGAGCGGAAATTCTGCCACATGGTGATGTCTGTGTTGGGCACCGGGAACAGCCAGTAGGCGCGCCAGGGACGGCCGGTGTGGAACAGCGGAAAAATGCCCGCGCACATCACCGCGAACAAAGTCATGGCTTCCGCCGAGCGGTTGATCGATGTTCTCCACTTCTGCCGGAACAGAAACAGAATCGCCGAAATCAGCGTTCCGGCGTGGCCAATACCGATCCAGAAAACGAAGTTGGTGATATCCCACGCCCATCCGATGGGCCGGTTGTTGCCCCACACGCCGATGCCGGTGGCGACCAGGTAGGTCAGCATCGCGAGCAGCAGGACGGTGACCGAGCCGGTGATGCTGAGCGTGATCCAGTACTTCATCGGCGTCTTGAGGACGTCGCCTTCAACGATGGTGCTGATCTGCTCGGTGAGCGAGTGCAGGTCGGCCGCGCGCACCAGCGGCGGGTTGACTTCGATCAGCGCGGGATTTTGGGTAATCGCTACGTCAGACATTTTTCTCTTCCTGAGCGGCGAGTGACCGGTGGCCAGCGGCCAGCAAGAACCTTCGAGCGCTGCGGACAGACTGGCCACTGACCACTGGCCATCGTGTTTTCCTCATGCTTCCAGCTCCGGATTGGGATTGTGAATTTTCGCGAGATACGTGGTCCGCGGGCGGACGTCGATTTCGGCCATCATGGCGTAGTCGCGCTCCTGTTTCTTGAGCTTGGCCACGCGGCTTTCGGGGTCGTTGATGTTGCCGAACACGATCGCTTCCGCAGGACAGGTCTGCTGGCAGGCGGTCTTGATTTCGCCGTCTCTGATCTGGTCGCGACGGCCTTCGGCCTGCGACTTGATCTTGGCTTCCTGAATGCGCTGCACGCAGTAGGTGCACTTTTCCATCACGCCGCGCATGCGAACCGTGACGTCGGGATTGTAGGCCATCCCGATGATCGCCGGCTCATGCTTGTGGAAGTTGAGGAAGTTGAAGTGCCGCACCTTGTACGGACAGTTATTGGCGCAATACCGCGTGCCGACGCAGCGGTTATACGCCATGTCGTTCAAGCCTTCGGGCGAATGCGAGGTCGCGGCGACGGGGCAGACGTTTTCGCACGGCGCGTTCTGGCACTGCATGCACGGCAGCGGCTGCGTCACCGCGCGAGGATCGTCCTCGGTTCCGGTGAAATAACGATCCATGCGAATCCAGTGCATCTCGCGCCCGCGGCGCACTTGATCCTTTCCCACCACCGGGCTGTTGTTTTCGGCCTGGCACGCAACCACGCAGGCGTTGCATCCGGTGCACGCGGTCAGGTCGATCGACATGCCCCATTGATAGCCCTTGCTGTAATCGCGCTCGGGATAGATCGACTGGAGCGTGGGGACTTCATTCATCTCCTCGACGGCCTTGGGATTCTTTTTGTACTCTTCGAGCGAAACCTCGCGAATGATTGGACGCGAATTCTGGTGGTCAGCGGTTTCCTTTACAAGAATGGGCGGATCGTTGTGCGGATCGAGGCCGCGCTCCGCAGTGGTGACGTGCGTGTAGGCGCGGCCGGTCGGTGCGGTCGAAATTCCGCTTGCCGACCAGTACGCGTCGGAAGTGCGGATTAAATTCGCGTTGAAGCCGACATCGGTTCCGACGCGGCCGCATTTGGTCCGGCCGTAGCCGATCGCCATCACGATCACGCCGTCGGCGAGGCCGGGCTGGATCAGGATCGCGGCATCCATTTTATAATTCCCGCGCGAGAGGGTGACGATGGCGCTGTCTTCGAGATTCTGGGCGCGCGCGGTCGCGGGACTGACCATGGCGGCGTTGCCCCACACCAGTTTGGTCATCGGATCGGGCGCTTCCTGAAGCCAGCCGTTGTTGGCGAAGCGGCCGTCGAAGGTCGAATAGCTGGGGACGAAAGCGATTTCGAGACCGGATGCCGATTTCGGTTCGGCTGCAATCGCCGCGGCGATTCTTTTCGCATCCGCGGAAACTTTCACCGGCTCGAACCGCGTTACGGATGCGACCACGCCGTCGTGCAGCGCCTTGCGCCACATCGTCTCGGCGTCTTTTTCGGGAAACTGCGCTTTCCAGAAACTGCGGACCAGATCGTAGGCTCGTTTGTCCTTGTAGTCAATAATGAGCGCGACCATTTCGCCCGGCGTCTTGCCGCCGTACATGGCGTCGATCATCGGTTGTTGGATCGAAACGGTGCCGTCGAAAGAGCGCGCGTCGCTCCAGGATTCGAGGAAATGCGCCTGCGGCACGTGCCACTTCGCGGAAACCGCGGTTTCGTCCTCTTCCTCACCGAGGTGAACCGAGTTGGCGACCTTCGAGAGCGCGGCCGAGAATTGCAGGTCGGCGGGCGCGGAATAGACGGGATTGCCGCCGAAAATGAACAGCGTCGAAACCTGACCCGCGTTCATTTCGCTGGTCAGCGCGGTGAGCGCTTCGAGCGACGCCGAAGGTTCGGCTTTCGTGTAGGTGACCGCCTGGCTGCGCAGCGATTCGTTGATCAGGTGCGCGACGGCGTGAACGCTTGCAGACTGGCGCGGTCCGGCGACGACCAGCGCTTCGGGTCCGGCGGACTTGAGATCTTTGGTGATCGCGGCGAGGAATTTCGCGCGTTTATCGGACCCTCCGACGACGTTCAATCCGGGCGCCGCACCCATCGCCGCAGCGAGATCGAAGGCAAACTGCTTCACTTCCGACGGCTTTAGGCGCAGCCGGTGATCCGCGTTCATTCCGGTAATCGAAAATTGGGATTCGACCGCGTAGAGGCGATTCAGGTTTTCGAGCGTTTCGTCGGTGATGCGGCGGCGCTTGGAAAATTGTTTGGTCGGAAGCGGCGTGAGCGAATCGACGCCCAGAAAATCAGAATCGAGCGAAACGACGACTTTCGCTTTATCGAATTGCGGATGAACGGTCAGGAGCTGGCCGAAAGCGAGCTCGGTTCCATTGTTGTACGCGGTTGGCTCGAATTCAACCCACTTGGCTTTCGGAAATTTCTTGAGCGCTTCACCGCGCATCATCTGGAGCGACGGCGAATTCACCGCGTGGCTTAAAAATCGCAGGCCGGAACCGTCGCCGAGTGACAGCGACTTCAAATAGGCGTCGAATTCCTTCCAGCTTTTTTCGGTCGGCTTGCCGTTTTCAAGAAACCGCGCCGAGCGATCGGGATCGTACAAAGAAAGAACGGCCGCCTGCTGGAACGCGGTCGCGGCGCCGAGGCTCGACGGATGGTCCGGGTTGCCTTCGACTTTGGTCGGCCGTCCGTCATGCGTTTCGACCAGCAGCCCGGTAGCCCGTCCCGCGAGCGAATAGACCGTGCTGTAAAAATAGGCTTGGCCGGGGATCAGGTTTTCGACGCCGTGCGAATAGGGCAGAATGTGATCCACTGGACGGCGGCACGCGGCCAATCCCGCAAGGCCGAACGACGCGGCCATCACCTTCAGCACGTTGCGCCGCGACTGGCCGTCGAGCATCTCGACGCCGCCGGGAAATTCCTTGCCGATCCATTCGCGGAACTCGGCCGTCTGCGAGAGTTCGTTCAGGCTGCGCCAGTATTTGGGGCCGGTGGCGCTCTTCATCGCGTTCTTGATGTTGATGAGACTCATCGATGCGTCACCTATGACAACCGGAGCAATTCACCGGCGGATTCAGATGTTTCTGCGCGATGATTTCGTCGCCGATTTCGCGCGCGCTTTTTCCCAATGTGGGATCGGGCACCCAGTCGAGCTTGGTCACCAGCTCGGCCGGACGGATGTTGGGCGCGGGATCCTTGTGGCAGGCGAGACAGAAACCCATGTTCAGCGGCTTTTCCTGGTGAACTTCAATTTCCTGATCGATGCGGCCGTGGCAGGTGACGCAGCTTACGCCCGCCGTCACGTGCGCCTCGTGGTTAAAATAAACGAAGTCGGGAAGCCGGTGAATCTGCACCCAGGGAATCGGCTGGCCGGTTTTGAAGCTTTCGCGAACCGGCTCCAGGCGCGGACTGTCGGTTTTGACTTTCGTGTGGCAGTTCATGCAGGTTTGCGTCGGCGGGATGGCGGCGTAGGCGGCTTTATAAACGGTCGAGTGACAATAGAAGCAGTCGAGCCCGAGTTGTCCTGCGTGCAGCTTGTGACTGTAGGGAACCGGCTGAACGGGTTGGTAGCCGGTGTCGATCACGGTCGGGTAGGTGTAGTAGGCGTAGCCGGCGACTCCGGCGACCGCGCCC
>JASHWA010000047.1 GCA_030044325.1 Bryobacteraceae bacterium | reverse complement strand
AGGCCGCGGCTTGCGCGGGCCATTTTCGTGTCTCGAAGATCGCGGCGATGGCCCAGACGATCAGGAGGAGCAGGCCGATGGCGGGCTGGTAGGTGAAGCGGTCCCAGCGGTCCGTGATCCAGATGGTCGGCAGAAGAGCGACGATCCACCAAAGCCATCCGGCGGCCCACCAGCCGGAGTGGGACGAGCCGGCGGCGATCGCTCGGAGCGCGAGCACGGTGGGGATCAGCACGGCGGCCCAGGACAGGCAGCCGGCCCAGATGGGGATCGGCTGGTAGGGATAATACAGGCCGAGCGGGTGCGGCCACAGTGTTTTCCAGATGTAAAAGAGATAGGTGAGCGGGACGTTGGAGAGGCGATCCGCGGTGGACAGCGGAGTTGCGGCGACGGTGTGGATGAATTCGCGCTGGCCGATGAGAGTGGCGACGCCGACGGCGGCGGAGAGAGCGAAAAGAGGCAGTTTTTCGGCGAGCAGGCGCCAGGCGGACTGCGCGGGCCATCTGCGCAGGGGCCAGAAATCGAGAATGAGGAGCAGCGCGGGCAGCGGCATCGCCATGGGCTTTGACATGAGCGCGCACAGGCACAGGATCAGAACGGCCGCGTAACGCTTTAGCGATTTCGGGTCTTCGCTGTAGTGCGCGTAGGCGAGGCAGGTCAGCAGGGAGAAGAAGACGGAGAGGACATCTTTGCGTTCGGCGACCCAGGCCACCGATTCGACGCGCAGCGGATGGATGAGGAAAAGGGCGGCGACGGCGGCGCTTTTCCACAGGGCGCCGGTGGTTCGCCGCAGCAGGAGAAACAGGAGCACGCCGCTTGCGCCATGAATGAAGACGTTGGCGAGGTGATGCGCGGCGGGATTCAGTCCGAAGAACTGGCAGACGGCCATGTGCGAAAGCCAGGTGAGCGGCTGCCAGTAGTAGGGATTGACGGAGCGGAAGGCCCACAGGACGCCGTCGAGGGTCAAGCCGCGCTGGACGATTGCGTTGGAAACGACATAGGGGTCGTCATCGAGGCCGATGAAGCCGTTGCGGGCGGCGGCGCCGAAGACCAGGAGCGCGGCGAGGAAAAGCGCTGCGCAAATCCAGAGGCCGCGCCGCGAGGGAGGGTTTTTCGCGATTCCTTTTTTCGCGTTGGCGGGGGTTGGCTGGGGCGCGGCAGTCCGGGCGCGCGACATGCTTCCGTATTATTTTACCGGAACGGTGAGGTCCCGAAAGGATGTCACTCCGCTTTTTCGCGTGTTTGGCGGGGTGGCATAATTTGTCGGGAGGAAGGCGATGGCGCGCGTGTGCATGATGCTCGATTTGAAAGATGATCCGGAGCTGATCGCGGAGTACAAACGCTATCACGAGCGGGTGTGGCCGGAGGTGCTCGAAAGCCTGCGCGAGGCGGGGATTCGGGAGATGGAGATTTATCTGGGCGGGAACCGGCTGTTCATGATTCTGGATACGGTGGAGGGATTTTCGTTTGAGGAGAAGTTGAAGAGAGACGCGGCGAATCCCAAAGTCCGGGAGTGGGAAGAGTTGATGTGGAAGTATCAGCAGGCGCTCGCGGGGGCGAGGCCGGGGGAGAAATGGATGAGTACGGAGTGCGTTTTCAGGCTGGCGCAGTGAGAACGTGTCAGCGTTAGCCGCTTCCTTCGGTCGCGGTTCGGTGTCGAGCAAGTGAGTAGAGCCGCGCGAAAACGCGACGAAGACCGCTCCCTATGGTCGCGGGTCGGGGTCAGGAATAATCCCAAAGCTATTTGAGGAATTTCGTGACGGCGGACCAGAGGGCGGCGGATTCGATGGGTTTGAGCAGGAGCGCCTGCATACCGGCGTGGCGGCAGCGCTCGCGCATTTCATCGGAGTTGGTGGCGGTGACGGCGAGGATGGGGACCTCGGAGTAGCCGGGGATGGCGCGGATTCGGGCGGTGGCTTCGAGCCCGTCCATTTCGGGCATTTGCAGATCCATAAGAACCAGATCGAAGCGGCGGCCGGCGGCGGCTTGAATGGCGTCGTGACCGGAAGAGGCGCATTCGACCTGGACGTCGCGGCGCTCGAGCATGTGGCGCAAGACGGTGAGGTTGACGGCGTTGTCCTCGACCACGAGGATGGTGCGGCGGTGGGAGGAGCGCGGGGTGGAGGCTTCGTGCGCGCAGCGCAGGGGCAGACGAACGGTGAAAGCGGATCCCTGTCCGGGAGCGCTTTGAACGGAGATGGATCCGTGCATGAGGGCGGCCAGTTTTCGCGCGAGCGCGAGTCCGAGACCGAGTCCGGGATAGGTGCGCGAGAGGCCGGTGTCCACCTGGCGGAAGGACTCGAAGATGGCTTCCATCCGATCGGGGGGAATGCCGATGCCGGTGTCGCGCACTTCGACGACGAGCCAGGGGCCGGGATCGCGCTGGGGATCGGCGCGGATGGAGGCGCGCAGCTCGACCGTGCCGGAGGGGGTGAATTTTACGGCGTTGCCGAGGATGTGGCCGAGAAGCTCGCGGACCTTGGGGCCGTCGCCGAGCATGGTTTCGGGAAGGCCGGCTTCGAGAGTGGAAAACAGGCGCAGCCGCTTGGCGCGGGCGCGCGCGAGCTGCTGATTGATGGCGGCGTCGATCATTTCCTTGATGCTGAATTCGCTCTCATCGAGGGCGAGCTGGCCGGCTTCGAGAGCGGAGTATTCCAGGGCGGAGTTGAGCAGCTCGAAGAGATTTTCGGCGCACAGGCGCGCGGCGTGGACGTATTCACGCTGCTCATCGTCGAGGCGGGTTTCAAGCAGCAGGTCGGCCATTCCGATGATTCCGCTGAGCGGGGTGCGGATTTCGTGGGTCAAGCTGGCGAGAAAGAGGTTCTTGAGCTGTTCGAGTTCGTTATTAGGGGGCGCCGGGCTTGGTTCGGTCGCCGGAGTCTGAGGATCGAGAGGAGCGGCGTTGGCGGCCATAAGTCGATATTTATGTATCGGCTGGGAAGGACGGCGAGTTTAGGACGTTTCCTAGGAGCGGTAACCACGGGTTAATGGGTTGCATCCAACTGAACAGAGGGCCGGAACATGGCACGAAACATTTTGGGAAACATCGCTGTGATTTTTGCGACGGGCGTTTTTGCCGGCGCCGGCGTGGCGCGCGGCGCGTCGCTGCCGGACACGGCGGGCGGGACGGCGCACATGGTGATCACGGTTCGTCCGGCGAAGACGCTGGATGCGGGCGATCTGAAAGTGGCGGTGGATCATCGGCCCGCGCAGGTGGTGCGGCTGGAGCGATTGGCCGGCAATCTGGCCGACATGCAGCTTTTCATTTACCTGGACGATTCGACGCGATCGGCGAGCCTGTCGGTTCACTTGGGCGAGTTGAAGCGATTTATCGAAGCGCTGCCGGCGAGCACACAGGTCGCCGTGGGGTACATGCGCAACGGAGGATTCCAGCTCGCGCAGGGATTTACGGCGGATCATGAGAAAGCCGCGAGTGCGCTGCGCTTGCCGCTGGGCGTGCCGGGCGAAAACGGGACGCCGTATTTTTCGCTGTCGTACCTGGTGAAACACTGGCCGTCGAAGGAAGCGACGGACCGCAAGGCGGTGCTGATGCTGACCGACGGAGTGGATCGTTACTGGGGGACGGCCGATCCGGACGATCCATACGTGAACGCGGCGATCGAGGACACGTTGAAGAGCGGAGTCGAATTGTATTCGATTTATCTGCGCGGCGCGGGGTTGTATGGACGCAGCGGATGGCAGAGGACGGTCGCGCAGGGGCATCTGATCGAGGCGAGCGAGGAGACGGGCGGGACGGCATATTTTCAGGGATTCTCGAATCCGGTGACGATTTCGCCGTTCTTGAAGGATTTTGAAGGCCGGCTGGAGAATCAGTATCGCGTGACCATCACGGCGAACGCGAAGGGCGTCGAAGGCGTGAAGGTGATGACGGAAGTGCCGGGGGTGAAGGTGGAGGCTCCGACGCGGGTGTATGTAAAGTAAGGGGCTGCGGGCGGATTTAGAGATCCGCCGGGAGCTTGCAGCGCTAGTCGTCACCGGGCGGCTTTTTGTGTTTGGGCTTGCGACGTTTCGATTTGGGAATGATGGCGCGTGAGGGCTTGACGGAACCGACGCGCTCACGCGCGATGGCACGCACTTCCTTTTTCTGATCGAATGTGGTGGTTGCCCGAGTGTTTCGACGCTTCATGCTAGACTGGACGTTAAGAGGAGAGCGTTATGCGCGATCTGCTGCAGCCGCAACATCTACTGGTGATAGTGCTGGTTTTTATGATCTTCTTCGGCGGAAAGAAAATCGCCGACGTCGGCAAGGGACTGGGTGAAGGAATCCGCAATTTCAAATCCGCCCTCAAGGGTGACGAGCCGCCTGCCGCACCGCCCGCTTCGGAAGAGAAGAAGCAAGCCTAAGCAAAGTTCATAGGATCATCAAAAAACCCCGCGGCATCATCAAAAAACCCCGCGAGCGGGGAGCCACGCGGGGTTTCCTGTCTGCCCGGGTTCAACCCGGTTAAATTGTTTTACTTCTTTTTGGGCGGGACGATCGCATCCTTCACCGCCTTGGCGACGCGGAACTTCACGACCTTTTTGGCCGGGATCTTGATCGCTTCGCCGGTAGCCGGGTTGCGGCCCATGCGGGCTTTGCGATCGACGCGCACCAGCCGGCCGACGCCGGGAAGCACGCACATGCCATTCTTCTTGGTTTCACGCACCGCCATTTCGGCATAAGCGATCATGAAGGATTTCGCGACTTTATTCGGCACACCGACGGCCGCGGCGAGCTCCTTCACCATCTGCGATTGCGTCATCTTTGCTGCCATAGTTCTCCTTTTGTCTGATATCTCCCAAATGTACGTTTTACGGGCCTGAAACCCGCATTTAGCTAGTTCATGATAAGGGATCGGGACGGCGCTGTAAAGAGCAAAATGCGAAAAAACACCGATTTTTCGCGGGTTCGGAGCATGTTGCGGGTCTTCGCTCGGAGCGCTCGCGGCGCTCAAAAAAAAATTCTTCCATCGGGAAGGGAAGTCTGGTATTCTGGCAAAGAAAAGGCGAATGGGCGATCTTCAGCAGCAGCTCGCCGAATTGCGCAGGCGCGTTCGGAAAATCGACCGGAAGTACGCCGAAGGCCCGCCAATCAGGGCTTCGGAGCACATCGCGGAGGCGGCGGGATTGCCTCGGCCGGCGCATAGCTACGTCGAGGAGTGGCTGAGCGGGGAAGAGGTGGAGAGCGGGTTCGGAAAACACTTCGAGACGGAAAAAATCTTCGAGCGGCATCGGCGGCATGGGAGCGCGGATATCGGCGCGCTGGCGGATTTGCCGGGGGATATGTTGGGATCGCTCGAAATTCCGGAAGCGGCGCCCCAGGAGTGGGCGTTTCTCGATACGGAAACGACGGGCCTCTCGGGGGGCACGGGAACGTGCGCGTTTCTGGTGGGGGTGGGACGCATCACGGCGGAGGGTTTCAGAGTCCGGCAGTTTTTCATGCGCGAGCATGGCGAAGAAGCGAGTTTGCTCGATGCGCTGGCGCGGTATTTGCAGCCGTTCCGGGTGCTGATCACGTATAACGGACGGGCTTTCGACCAGCCGCTGCTGGAGACGCGGTATCGATTGAATCGCGCGCGTCCGCCGTTTTCGCGGATGGAGCATCTCGATCTGCTGTTTGGCGCGCGGCGGCTGTGGAAACTGCGGTTCGACCGGTGCCGGCTGGTGGATTTAGAAAACCAGGTGCTGGGGGTGGAGCGCGAGGGCGACGTTCCCGGCGCGCTGATTCCGTACATTTACTTCGAATATCTGCGCACGCGGCAGGCGGCGCGGCTGCTGCCGGTGTTTCATCACAACCAGATCGATATTCTGACGCTGGCGTGTCTGACGGCGATCGTGCCGCGGGCTTTTCACAGCGAGGACGCGCTGACCAACGGCGCGGAGATGGCGGGCGTCGCGCGGTGGCTGCGGGAAGCGGGAGAACTGGAACGGTCGCGCGATCTGTTTCGCCGTGCGATCGAGGCGGGATTGGCGGATGAGCTGCTGTTTCGCACCATGTGGGACGTCGCGGCGCTGGAGCGCAGGCTGGGAGGGCCCGCGGTGGCCATGTGGAGCGATCTCGCGTCGGCGAGGAATCCGTTTCGGGCGCAGGCGATGGAAGAGCTGGCCAAACATTGGGAGCATCAGGAAAAGGATTACGCGCGGGCGCTCGATCTGACGCGGTCGGCGCGGGAGATCGAGGATTCGGCCGAGCTGCGGAGGCGCGAGGAGCGGCTGATGCGCCGCGTGGGGAAAGCCTCGAGGCCTGGGCGGGCCCGGCGGCGGAAGCGGCCGGTTTAGTTCGTGGATTGCGCGGCTCCAAGCCGGCGCGCAGGTTGAAAGCTGCCGCACGGGGTTCAATACAATCGAGGGATGCTTGAGCGCGAGCCGGTTCATGCGGTTTATGGCGGGGCGCATCTTTTTGGCCGCGATGTGGCGGCGAAAATGGGCAGGCTGGCGGAGCGCGCGCTGAACGAATATGCGCCCGATCCGGCGGCGCTCGCTGGGGCTCTCGGGATTCCGAACGCGCTTGCCGAGACGGTCTACGCTCGCGTGGTCGAAAAGCTGCGGCGCGAGCCGGTGGAGGATTACCACGTCGATTTCGAGGACGGGTACGGAGTTCGCAGCGACGCGGAGGAAGACGCGGCGGCCGAGCGTTGCGCCGAAGAGGCTTCTTACGCCGAAAAACTCCCGGCGTTTTTCGGAATTCGCATCAAGCCGTTGAATGAGGAATGCGCGGGGCGCGCGCGGCGGACGCTCGAGCGTTTCATGAACGCTTATCGCGGAAAGCTGCCGGAGAATTTCTCGGTGGTGCTGCCCAAGATCACCGTGGTCGAACAGGTGAGCGCGCTGGCGGACCTTTTGGATGCTTACGGCATCGCGCGAATGGAGATCATGATCGAGACGCCGCAATCGGTCTTGATGGTCGCGCGGCTGATCGAGGCGGGGCGGGGAAAGATGGTGGCGGCGCATTTCGGCCCGTACGATTACACCGCCAGCCTGGGGATCGTGCGGCAGAGCATTGTGCATCCGGCCTGCGACTGGGCTCGCGCGATGATGCAGGTGCAGGCGGCGGGGACAGGGCTGCGTCTGGCGGATGGTCCCACCAACGTGATGCCGGTGCCGGTGCACCGCGGCGAATCGATCACGGCGCGCCAGGCGGCGGAAAATCGCGCGGCGGTCGATCGCGCATGGAAGCTGCATTACGATCACGCGCGGCGCGCGCTCGAGGGCGGGTTTTACCAGGGATGGGATCTGCACCCGGCGCAACTGGTGTCGCGCTTCGCGGCGGTGTATACGTTCTTTCTTGAAAATCTGGAAGAGGCGTCGGAGCGGCTGAAAAATTTCATCGCCAAGGCGGCGCAGGCGAGCATGGTGAGCGGGGTGTTCGACGACGCGGCGACGGGTCAGGGGTTATTGAATTATTTCCTGCGGGCGATCCATTGCGGCGCGATCGAGGAATCCGAGGCTGTGGCGAGGACTTCGGTGACGGCGGAGGATCTGCGCGCGGGGTCGTTGGTGAGGATCGTGGAGAGGAGTAGGAAGTAGAAACCTACTTCCCACTTCCCCATCCGCTAACGTCCGGTGACGCCGAACTCGAAGCTGAGGCGGAGGGCGCGCATTCCGGGCTCGTATTGGGAGACCAGCGCGTATTCACCGGGCTTGAGATCGGTCTTGGGGGTGACCGTGGCGATGCCGTTGGTCCAGGTGAGATCGTAGTCGACGATGTCCTGGGAACGGAAGCGCGCGAAAGTGTGCGCGTCGTCGACGAGCGGCATGCGAATTTCGCGGTAATCGAGCTTGGGAGTGGCGCGCACCAGGTACAGCGCGGTATTGGGAGCGAATCCGCGCAGATGAAAAACGGGGCGCGCGCCGGGGACTTGCACGGCCGCGTGGGGACCGGGAAGCTCCGCGACGGCGGGGCTGCGGCCCAGGCTGAGGATCCAGCGCGCGTTTCCGCCTTCAAACGGCATCAGCGGATTCGGCGCGAGGCCGATCCATCCCGAGGGCGCGTGATAGTAAACGCCTTGGGACTCCGGAATGCCGCTCAAGTCCGCCTGCGTAGACTGCGCGGCGAGCAAGCCGGGCAGCAAAATAAATCCGAGCAACCGCATTTTCGAACCTCCTTGAAATTCGATCCTGCAATTTCTATACACGATCTCGAAAAAGAATGCTACGGTACGAATTCCAGTTTTGCGGCGAGACGAAAGGTATGGGCGTGCGCTTCGACGGTGCGCTCGATGGGATTCGAATAGCCTCCGCCGAGCGTGATCACCAGCGGAATGAGGCGCTTGCGCGCACCTTCGATGACTCGTATATCGCGCGCTTCTAAACCGGCATATGTCAGCGATAGACGACCCAGTACATCGCTTTCGAGCGCATCGACGCCGGAGAGATAAAACGCGAGATCCGGGGCAAAATCCCACACGCGCGGCAGCGCGGAATCGAGCGCGCGCAGGTATTCTTCGTCACCGGTTTTATCGGGAAGCTCGACATCGATCGAGCTGCGCTGTTTGCGGAACGGAAAATTGTTGGCGCCGTGAAGAGAGAGCGTGAGTACGCGCGGATCGTTTTCGAAAAAATGCGCGGTGCCGTCGCCCTGGTGCACATCGAGGTCGATCACGGCGACGCACGGGTTGCGGCCGCGCGCGCGGAGGGAGTGAATCGCGATGGCGACATCATTGAAGACGCAGAATCCGGAACCTTCGGAACGAAAGGCGTGATGCGTTCCGCCGGAAAGCGTCGCGCCGATGCCGGTTTCGAGCGCATCGCGCATGGCGGCGAGCGTTCCGCCGGCCGAAGCGAGGGTGCGGCGCACCAGACCTTGCGACCACGGAAATCCGATACGGCGCATGGCCTTGGGATCGAGCCTACCGTTGATGAAATCGCGAACGTAATCGGGGTCGTGGGCGAGGGAGACGGTTTCGGGGGTTGCCAGCGGCGCGGGCTCAAGTCGAAAACCGTCCGCGGAGAGTTTTTCACGCAGGAGGCGATATTTTCCGAGCGGAAACTTGTGGCCCGCGGGCAGCGGGATCTCGTGGTGATCGCAGTAGTAGATTTTCAACGTCTTGAAAGATCGCGAATGACGATGTCCTTGAAGCGGAAATTTCCGCGGCCGCCCGAATGCAATTGCAGAGCGATGGGGCCGTCCTCGCTTTCGGGCTTGGGGTCGGTGAAATCGACCATGAGGACGCCGTTAAGACGCGAGATGTAGTGATTTGCGCGCACGGCGAGCTGGTAATCGTTCCAGTCGCCGGGGCGGACCACGCCTTCATTTTCGGGCGCGGGCCAGGCGATCCAGCCGCGTTTCTGCTCGTAGACTCCACCGGTGTGCTTGCCCAGGCCGCAGTCGATTTCAAATTGCGGGCCTTTGGCGACGTCGGCGGTTCCGGGCTTGAACCAGACGTGAAAAAAGACGCCGCTGTTGCCGCCTTCGCCTTCGCATTTGAAGCGCAGGGCGAGATCGAAATCCTGGTAGCTTTTTTCGGTTTGAAGATAGCCGTATGCGCTGGTGACGGCGACGCCGTGGATGGTTCCGTTTTCGACTTCCCAGCGCTCCTGGCCGATTTTGACCCAGCCGGCGAGGTCTTTTCCGTTGAACAGGGAGACCCAGTCCTGGGCGTTCGCGGACGGTATCAGAAGAGCGAGGATGAGGACGAGCATGTTCGAAATTTTACCGCGGGCCCATACTGGATCTTTCACCGGCCCAGCTCATTTTCAATGGCGGCGGCGATGGAGTGGGCGAAGTGTTGGACGCGGGCGATTTCGGGGCCTTCGACCATGACGCGCGCCAGGGGCTCGGTTCCGGAGAAACGGACCAGGACGCGGCCGGCGTCTCCGAATTCGGATTCGGCGCGGCGGATCTCCGCGTTCACTTGGGCGAGATCGGCGAGCGGGCGCTTTTGGCGGACTTTGACGTTCACCAGGAGCTGGGGATAGATTTCGAGCTCGCTCGACAGGTGGTCAAGGTTCTGGCCGGATTCGCGCATCACTTCGAGGACACGCAGGGCGGTGAGCAGGCCGTCGCCGGTGGTGGCGAAGCGGCGGAAGATGATGTGGCCGCTCTGCTCGCCGCCGAGGGGGCAATCGCGGCGGACCATCTCTTCGAGCACGTATTTATCGCCCACCGGCGTTCGCACCAGGCCGATTCCGTGGCGGGCGAGAGCGCGCTCCAGGCCCAGATTCGACATGACCGTGGCGACCACTTCGCGCAGCTCGCCGCGCGCGTGCATGGGGCGGGCGCAGATCAGCAGCACGGCGTCGCCATCGATAATTTTTCCGGAGTGCGAGACGAACAGGGCGCGGTCGGCATCGCCGTCGAAGGCGACACCGAAATCGGCGCCGGTTTCGAGGACTTTTTGCCGGAGCGCGTTGAGGTGCAGCGAGCCGCAGTTCAGATTGATGTTTTTGCCGTCGGGGGAGCAGCAGATGGCCGCAACGCGAGCGCCCAGGCGTTCGAACAGCGCGGGGCCGAGATGCGTGGCCGATCCGTTGGCGGCGTCCAGGACGATGCGGGCGTTCGCCGCGCCATGCGGCAGAGTGGCGGCGAGATAGTCGAGGTACTGGCGATCGAGGCCTTCGTCGGCGTGCAGCTCGGCGGGCGCGGCGTTGCCGGAGAACGCGAAAATCGCGCGTTCGAGGGCGTGCTCCTGCTCATCAGGGAGCTTGAAGCCGGAATGATCGAGGATCTTGATGCCGTTGTCGAGATAGGGATTGTGGGAGGCGGAAATCATCACGCCGGCGGCGAACGGACCGGTGCGCGCGGCGTGGGCGATGCCGGGGGTGGTGATCAATCCGGCGAAGCGGGCGCGGACGCCTTCGCGCTCCAGGCCGCCGGCGACGTGCGCGGCAATCCAGGGTCCGGATTCGCGCGTGTCTATTCCGATGACGACTTCCGGATTGGCGTGGTGCGTACGGACCCAGGCGCCGAGCGCGGCGCCCAGCGCGAAAATGGTTGCGG
>JASHWA010000432.1 GCA_030044325.1 Bryobacteraceae bacterium | reverse complement strand
GTGCAATTGCCGGGATTGGTCAGCAGCGGGTTGGTGTTCGCGCTGCCGTCCGCGTTGAGACACACGGCATTGAACGCCGGATCGACGATGCCGAAACTGTCGCCCTCCGTCAAAATTTCGTCATACCACTCCACGCCCGCGCGAATCGTATGAATCCCGTGAACGTAGGACACGCTGCCGTGGGCGCCCATATCGGTCAGCCGCCGATTCTGCCCGTCCGTGGTGGTTTGCAGGTCGGGAACGTAATCCGCGAAAGGATCGTCGCTCGGATAATAGTTGAATTGATCCTGCCGCGCCCACGCGCCCATGGTCAGCACCATATTGGCGTTGACGATGCGCGTCCAGCTCGGCGCGATATCGAAAGTGCGGATCTTCGCCCTTTGATCCGTGGGGCCCACCAGCTGGCCGTTCGGCCCGATTCCATTGCACGCACTCGACGTGCCCAGCGACTCGCACAAAGCGCCGCTCCACGCCGTCGCATCCTGCATGTCGAAGGAATTCGGCGTCTCAAACCACGACCGCGTGTATTGAAAATTCAAGCTCACCGTGTCCCACTGCGATGGCTTGTAGTCCACGTGGTCGAAAATATTCATCTGGTTGCCGGTATCGTGCATCACCGTGAACTCCGGCCCGTCCAGAAAGCGCTCGGTGTCGAGACCGTTCGCCGCAATGAAATTTCCCCACTTGTCGTTTCCGTAGCCGGCGTCGAATCCGCCGTTGTACGTTCCGAAATTGCCGAACGACGCCGTGATGTCTCCGTGCGGCGTGGTTTCTCCCAATCCCGACCGCGTTGTCGCGACAATCACCAGGCTGGTTTTATCGCCGTATTCGGCCGGAGGCGCGCCCTCGATCACTTCCATCGATTGCACCGCGTCTACCGGAAGCTGGTTCGAAAATACCTTGCTCTGCTGGTCCGTGATCGGCTGCCCGTCCACGGAAAACGAATTCTCCGCGTGATCGCCGAGCCCGTGGAACAATCCGTTCGAATCCGCCGCGACTCCCGGCGTCGCCAGCGTCACCAGCGAGCTTAAGGAAGAAGACGCGCTTTCGAGCGGCAGCTTGTTGAACAGGTCGCGGTCCACGTCGGTGTGCGTTTCCGGATTGGTTTCGATCAGGTCCGCGGCCGCGGTCACCGTGACATTGGTGGTCTCGGTTCCCAGTTTCAGTTGAAACTTGATCTCCAGCGGAATCGCGGAACGCACGTCGATGTCCTGCTCGCCGCTGGCGAACCCCGGCGCGGTGGCGGTGGTGTGATAGTTATTGTAGGGAACGTTGTTGAATCCAAACGCTCCGTTCCTGTCCGTTTTTGCGGTCTGGTCGTAGTGCGAAACGGGATTCTGAATTTCCACCGTGGCCCCCGCGATCGCGGCGCCGCTGGGATCGAGTACGCTTCCACGGACCGTTCCCGAGGTCGCCTGCGCGTGGAGAAAGCTCCCCACCGAGAACGCACACATCAAGACCGCGGAAGGCTTCCTCATTCCTCGATTGTGTGAGACGCGGTGATCGAACCCCTAGTACATTTCGATGAAAGAACTTCCGCGGGCGGTGAGCGGACTTTTATTTGCCGCGAGCGGACGCCCTGTATAGTTCGCGAATCTGGTGCGCCAGGCGCTTGCTGGCCACCAGTTCCTGGTTGTTGCTGAGCGTGATCAGCCAGCGCTGGCTGCTCAATACGCTCATCTTACGCACATGCTCGACGTTGACCAGCGCATTGCGATGGATTCGCCGGAATCCGCACACCCCCAAGCCCTCCTCGATCGCTTTTAACGTGAGCGAGGCGATGTAGCGCTTGCGCGCCGTCACGATCCAGACCATATCGCCCTCCGCCTGAAACGCGAGAATTTCGTCGGTGCTCAGCAGGTAATACTCGTCGTCCTTTTTGCCGACGATTTTCCTGGCTCGCGCGCTGAGCGGCTGATCGGGAATCTCCTGCAATCGCGCGATCCGTTCCGCCGCGCGCCATCCGTGGATTCGCCGCGCCCGCTCCACCGCGTCGGCCAGCCGCTGCGGACCCACCGGTTTGAGCAGATAATCCACCGCGCCCGCCTCGAACGCCTGGACCGCGTAAGCGTCGTATGCCGTGACCATCACCAGGACCGGCACGTGCGAGCCGCCGCGCAGGCGCCGCACCACTTCCAAGCCTCCCATTTCCGGCATCTGCAAATCGAGCAGCACCAGGTCCGGTTTCAGTTCGGCGATCTGCTTGAGCGCCGACGCGCCGCTGTCCGCTTCGCCCACGATGACCACATCCGCCATCGAATCGAGCTCCTCGCGCAGCACCTCACGCGCGATGCGTTCATCGTCCACAATGATGGTTTTGAGTGCCACGCCGCGATCGCACCCCAACTCCACGCCATGAATATCACGAAAGCCTCCAAATTCCTCCGGATTTCAGACGAGCGGGCAAATCCCGGCCTTGATCGAACTTCACCCGCCCGTATGCGGACTTTTTCCATTCACTCCGCCCGCGTTGAGCGAGCGGGCCAATCCCCCAAAGTTTCCCCGGCGGAGGCGCCGCCGGCAGCTCCGCTCCGCCCCTCCATTCCAAAAAAGCTACACTAATACACATCGTGGCCACCGATTTGATCGAGATCGACGCCGAGCGTCCCGGGGAACGCGCCATCGAGCGCGCCGCCGCCGCGATCCGCCGCGGAGGGGTCGTCGCGATCCCCACCGACGCCCTCTACGTGCTCGTCGCCGATCCTTTGAATCTGCACGCCGTCGGCCGCGTCTTCGAAGCCAAGGGCCGTGAAAAGGACCGTTCCCTGCCGCTGCTGGTGCACGACCTGGTGATGGCCGAAGACATGTGCAAGGAACTCCCCCCGCGCCTGGTTCTGCTCGCGCGCCATTTCTGGCCGGGACCGCTCGCCATCATCGCGCCCGCCTCTTCGCGCGTGCCCCTCAAAGTCACCGGAAATTCCGGCCGCATCGCCCTGCGCCAATCCAAATCCAAGGTCGCCAACGCGCTTCTCGAACGCCTCGGCCAGCCGCTCATTTCCACCAGCGCCAATAAATCCGGATCGCCCACCTGCGCCAGCGGAATCGAGGTGTTCGGCCTGATGGACGGCGCCGTCGACCTGATTCTGGACGGAGGCCTCGCCACCGGCCTGGGCGCCACCACCGTCGATATCACCGAACCCTACTGGCGCCTGATCAAAGAGGGCGCCATTCCCGAAAAAGAAATCGCCGAGGTGCTCAAAGGCTCCTGAGCCCGCGCGCAGCGCCTTGCATACCCCTAAGAGGTTGCTGAAAAAGGGCACAGACTACTCTGTCCCCAGACGCAAACTCTTGCAACCGCGTGGAGCGGTCGGCGTGGACAGAGCTGTCTGTCCCCTTTTTCAGCAACCTCCTAAGAGGCACGGCAGGGCTGTTCCTGAAATCGTTGAATCGCGTGGGCCATACAGCCCTGGCCGTCAGGCCGGGGGTTCGCCGAGGAGTTTTTCAACAACCTCTTAAAATGCACTATGCTGTGAGAAGTAATGAGGGGCAGGCTGGCCCCGCCTGCCTTTACGTCCGCCAAGCGTAACGGCCCCGTGCGTAAGCGCGGGGGTATGAGAAGTGCAATGTTCCTCCGTTTTTTATCCGCCCGCGCGATGGTTGCGGTGCTCGCCGCGCTTCCGCTGTGCGGCGCCGATGTGACCCTCGGCGGCCGGGTGCTCGATGAAAACGACGCCCCCGTCCCCGGCGCGCACGTGACTCTCCATCGCGGCGGCGATTCCTGGGAATCGGTTACCAATCCCCGCGGCGAATTCAGCCTCACGCTGCCCGCTCCCGGCGACTTCACCCTCGCCGTCGAACGCCAGGGCTTTTATCCGATCAAGGATCGCGCGCTGCATCTTGAAGATTCGCAGGAAATCGCGCTCACCATCAGCACCGTCCGCGAGGTTTTTCAATCCGTGGACGTCGCCGAAACCCCCTCGCCCGTCGATGTTACCCAAGCGAGCAACGCCGAAACCCTCACCGCCACCAACGTCAACGACGTTCCCTACGAAAACAGCCATAGTCTGCGCAACGCTTTCATCCTGATGCCCGGCGTGCTGATGGACTCGACCGGCGGCCTGCACATCAACGGCTCGGCCGAAAACCAGGTCAATTATCAGCTCAACGGATTCAATATCGCCAATCCCGTTACCGGCCAGCTTCAGACCATTTTCGCGATCGAAGCCGTGCGCTCCGTCGATCTTTCGAGCGGCCGTTATTCGCCGCAGTACGGCGACGGCTCGGCCGGCGTGCTCGCCATCAACACGGAAAACGGCACCGATCACTTCCGCTACTTCGCCACCGATTTTTTTCCCGGCGTGAGCTTTCAGGAGGGTGTGCACCTGGGCAATTTTTATCCGCGCTTCGGCGTCTCCGGACCCATCCTGCGCGGACGCGCCTGGTTTGCCGACGATCTCAATATCGAGTACAACGAAACCGTCGTCACCGGACTTCCCGCGGGCCAGAACACGCGCTCCGGCGCAGCCTACGGAAATCTTCTGCACACACAGTTCAACCTGACCAAATCCAATATCCTGTTCAGCGATTTTTTGGTCAATTACGATCATGAAGGCCGCGTGGGCCTCGGCGCCCTCAGCCCCGTCTCCACCACCTCCACCGTCGATACTCGCGAATACCTGTTCAGCGTCAAAGACGAGGCGTACCTCGGCCGCGGATTTCTGGTGGAGATCGGCTACGCGCATAATGCTTTTTCCACCGGCCAGATTCCGCAAGGCGACGGCCTGTTCGTCATCTCGCCGGTCGGGCAAAGCGGAAATTATTTCGTCGATGCCAACCAGACTGCATCCACCGACCAGGGCATGGTCAACATTTTTTTCCCGCAGCTCCCATGGCTCGGCGCGCACCAGCTCCAGGCCGGCGGATCCGCCGATCTGCGCCAGGAAACCGGCGATTTCCATCGCACCGGCTACCAGGTTTTGGGCGATACCGGCCAGCTCCTCTCCGAAACTCTATTCCCCACGCCCGCCCTGTTCCACGTGAGCGACACCGCATTCGCCGGCTATTTCCTGGACACCTGGCGCATGTCCGGCCGCTTCCAGCTCACCCTTGGCGTTCGCGGCGACCAGGACCAGCGCATCGGCGCATTGGCGCTTTCTCCGCGCGCCGGATTCTCCTGGTCGCCTTTTTCAAACAACCGCACCCGCGTCTCCGGCGGCTACGCCCTCACGCACGATCAGGTCACATTAAACATGTTGAGCCTTCCGCTCGACCAGGTCGCCGAAACCGTCCAATACACCAACGGCGTCGCCGCCGGTCCGCCGGTACCCACTAATTTCGCGATCGGCTCCAGTCCGCTGTCCCTGCCGGCAGCGGCCAACTGGACGCTTAATGTTGACCATCGAATATTAGAAGGCATCTATTTGACTACAAAATATTTGCGACGCCGCGGCACCGACCAGTTCGCGTTCCTCAACACTCTCGATCCCACCGCGCCGCCGTCGCTTTTGCCGCTTCCCTCCGGCGAAGAGGCGGGTTTATATCAACTGACCAATCTGCGCCGCGACGACTACGATTCCGGCCAGATTGCCCTGCATCAGACCTTCGCCGGGCAGCATGAGTGGATGATCTCCTACACCCGCTCCCGCGCGTTAACCAACGCCGTGATCGATCCGAACTTCCCGCAACCCTTGCAAATTCTCCCGTATTTCGTTCCAATGCCGTGGGATGCCCCCAATCGCCTGCTCGCGTGGGCCTATCTCCCGGTTCCCCTCAAACGATTTTCGAAAAACTGGTCGATTGCGGCGATATCGGATATGCGCAGCGGCTTCCCGTTCTCTATCCGCGAGCCTGCCGGTCCCGTGATCGGCACCGTAAATTCATTGCGTTACCCGTTAAACTTCGACCTGAACCTCGCAATCGAGCGCATGCTGATTCTGCGCGGCTACCGCTTCGCGCTGCGCGGCGGAATCGATAATCTGACCAATCAGGCCAACCCCACCGCCGTCAACAATGTCACTGGAGTCCCGCAGTTCCTGCAGTTCGCGGGCGACGAAGGCCGGCACTTCGTAGTCAGGCTGCGATTCTTCGGCCGCGCGACCGGGAAATAGCGCCCGGCTCAGGGTTGGTCCGCTCGCCGACCGCTCAGCCGCCAGCCGTAAGGTTGCGGTCACTGCGGCGGGTTAGGAGCGGCGAGCGCTCACCTTCTTGAGCAACGCTACTCCGCCTGCGCAAATCGACGGAAAAAGCTGTTCGGATACCATCGCGGCCGCTCGCTCGCGTTAGCCACGCGCTCGCCCAAATCGAGCAGGATTCGATTGAACTCCGCCGCCGCGGCTTTATCCACGGGCTGCGAGAGATCGTCGGAAGGCGCGTGGTAGCGATACTTGATCCAGTCCTGAAAAGTCTTTTCCTCCGGCGTTCCGCGCACCCA
>JASHWA010000431.1 GCA_030044325.1 Bryobacteraceae bacterium | reverse complement strand
GAGCGCCGCCAGAATCCCCGCCGGCGACGTCGCCGTCTCCAGCTCAAACCCCTCCCCTTTGAGCAGCAGCCTGAGCGCCTCGAGCACGTCCTGCTGGTCGTCGGCGATCAAAACCCGCCCGTGAGCATTTTTCATGCGATTTGTTTAATTGTATCGAAGTGCCCAAGCAATCCAATCGCCGCAAGTAAGCCACATGTCTTCAATATCATCCAACAAGGGGCCTGTTCGCTTCTGGGACAGCCAGCCTCCAGCGGAGCCGCGCGCGTAAGCGAGCGGTCCCGTTCGAAGTAGAATGAAGTCGTGTCCGATAAAGACATCCAGATCGTCTCAAACGAGGCCGGTGAAGCCACGGCGGTGATCGTCCCCATCGAACTCTGGCGCGAAATCTCCTCCGAGCGCGAAACAGCCCACCTCCTCGGCTCCGAGGAAATGCGAAAGCGCCTCCTGGCCGCAATCGAGCGGAAGAACGGCATTCCGCTCGCGGAAGTCATCGAAAAACTCGGCCTGTGAAGAGCATCGAATTCGATGCAGCCGCATTCGAAGACCTTGCCTGGTGGCTCGAGCAAGACCGCGCCCAAGCTCTGAAAATCATCCGCCTGATCCGCGATATCGAGCGTGATCCATTTTCGGGAGTCGGCAAACCTGAACCGCTCAAACACGAGCTATCCGGCTGCTGGTCGAGGCGCATCACGCAAGAGCACCGGCTCGTGTATCGAGTCCTTCCCGAAAAAATCCGAGTCCTCGCCTGCCGCTATCACTATTGACCTGGGACAATTTCTCCGCGAGGGCCCCAAGAAATCCGCTACCGTAGAACTGATGACCGAAGCTGTCGTCTTGCAGATTTCCTTCGCGGCAGCAGTTGCGTTCGCCCAACAGCGATCGGAGAAGGTCGTGCTTTCCGTCTGCGAAGCGATCAACGAACCCGATCGGTATGCGGGCGCAGCGGTCGCCGTTGTCGGACGGATGGAGCGCAGCGTCAGCACGATCGACCAATACGAGTTTCTCTCGCAGGACGGATGCGCCCATCCGGTCGTGATCCACGGCCACACCTGTTCGAACAAAATCTTCATCGAGACCGAATTTGAGACGGGCAAGCAGCCACCCCCCGTCGGATGGAGAATGGACCGAGCCGAGCTGGCCGTGAAGCTTTCCGAGGTCCGCAAGACCACGACGCTAGGTTCCCATCACGAGCCGCGGCTTAACAAAGACGGCACGTTCTCTACCGTGACCGTCCCGAACACCTGGGCTGTGGTTTACGGCCGAGTCGTCAGGCCGCCGGACATGCGGCCGCCGGACGTGCGGGTGGACTGCGGCGGATTCGACTCTCCGCTCCTCATCCTCGCCAACCCGAGCGACGTGCGCCGGCTAACTCCGGACGGCAGAACCTCGGACCCCAATCACTGATCCGCAATCACGTCCCTCCGTCGCCGCGAAAACCCAATCCCCACAACCACTTCCCACTTCGAACCATCCATTCCCCGCGATTCCTCCTGCTACACCAAAGCCAAATGAACAAATCCGAATCCGCCCGCGTCAACGGCTCCAAATCCCGAGGCCCCACCACCCCTGAAGGCAAAGCCCGCTCCTCGCGCAACGCCCTTAAGCACGGCCTCACCGCCACTTTCTCCGTCCTCTCCCACGAATCGGAAAAAGACTTCGACAGCTTCTTCGACGCCTATCTCGACCGCTTCCGCCCCGCCGATCCCGTCGAAGCCGAACTGGTCCACACCCTCGCCGTCTCCCGCTGGCGCCTGCGCCGCATCGCCTCCCTCGAATCCAACCTGTTCAACAACGAGCTCCTGCTCTCGCAACAATCCATCCCCCACGAGATCCCCACAACCGGCGACGGCGCCCGCCTGGCGTGGCTCTTCAATCGTCTCGCCGCCGGTTCCGCCCTCCCGCTGCTCATGCGCTACGAATCCTCCCTCAACCGCGCCCACGACCGCGCCCTCAAACAACTCGAGCACCTCCAAAAATTACGAAACGAACCCACCGCAGCCGCCCCGCTCCAATCCACCCCAACGAGCCGCGCCAGCAATGGCGCGGGTGACCCGACCAAGCTCTCCGCAGCCGCGGGTAACCCGACCACGCTCCCCGCCCCCGGCCAAACAAACCGAGCCAGCAATGGCGCGGGTAACACCCCGAATCCACGAAACGACACCGTCAACAGCCACCTCGGTTCAACCCCCCTCCAACCCCCGCTGACAGCGCCCTCCCCGCTGGAATCCGGCACCGGAACCAATGCGGTGCGATCGAGCCGATTCTTGTGATGCGCGACAGTTATGGTGCGCCTTGGGCCGCAACGCGCTCGTAACCAGCCCTCCCGCGCTATCTTGCGAAGTTCGCGATCGCCTGCTCGATCGCTTTCACGATGGCTTCCGCCGGATCCGCGCTCGCGCGATACCGGTCGAGCGCGGCGCCAAGCTCGTCCAGCGTGATTCCGGAGCGCCGGAAACGCGCGCGATCGGCCAGCCGCGCCACCACCAGCATGCTCGCAGGATTGCCCTGCCTCAGCACGCCGAGCTCAGTCAGCCGGGTGAGATTTTCGAGCAGCTCCGCGTAACTCATCGAAGGAATCCTCTCCTCCGCGCGGTCTGCTTCCACGTCGATATAGGAATAGTTCATGGGCATCTCCGGATGCCGGTCATATTCTGATTTGATTGGGTGGTTAAAGGAGAGCGTTTACAAAGGTGCAGCTCTCAGAAACTCGCGCGTCTGTGGGAACGTCGATAGACACCGGCTGCCTCCTTTGCAGATACTTGGACTACTCATATTAACATAGACGAGTTCGCATTCCGATTCGTCGCAAATTAAATTTCAGTTAAACGTTCGCGGTCCGTAGTTCGTGGTTGGTGGTCGGTGGTCGGTGGTTGGTCGTCGGTGATTGGTCGTCGGTGGTTGGTCGTCGGTGGTTGGTAGCTGGCGGTTCGTCGCCGGCGTTGCGCGAACGGCCAACCTTCCGCACCCGGCGACATACCACAAACCGCAAACCACAACCCACAAACCACAACCCACAAACCACAACCCACGACCCGCAAACCACGACCCACGAACCACTAACCCGGCTGCTGCTGCGTCATGCAGTGCAGCGTCCCCAGTCCCAGCACCAAATCCCGGCAAGGAATCCCGATCACTTCGCGATCCGGAAACAATCGTGCCAGCGTGTTCAGCGCGGCGCGATCGCTGCGGTCCGCAAACGTCGGCGCGAGCACCATTCGGTTGGCGATGTAAAAATTCGCGTAGCTCGCCGGCAGCCGCTGGCCGGCGAAGTACACCGGCTCGGGCATCGGAAGCGTCGCCACGCGAAGATCGCCGCGCGCGCGCAGACGCGCCAGATTCTCCTGCAGCGGCTCGTGATTCGGATCGGATTTGTCACGCTCGACCGCCGCAACCACCGTGTCCGCGCTGGTGAATCGCGCGATATCGTCGATGTGCCCGTGCGTATCGTCGCCCGCGATCCCGCGGCCCAGCCAGATCACTTCCCGCGCGCCCAGAAATTTTCCGAGCGCCGCTTCCAGCGCCCGCCGCGAAACTCCCGGATTGCGCTGCTGCACCGGCGAAAGCAAACACTCCTCGGTCGCCAGCGCCTTCCCTTCCCCGTTCACGTCGATGGCGCCGCCTTCGAGCGCCAGGTTCGTTTCGAAGCGCTCCATTCCGAGCGCGCGCCCGATGGCCGCCGGAACCCTCGCGTCCAGCTCGAAATTCGCGTACTTCGCCCAGCCGTTGAAACCCCAGTGCGCGATGGCGATTTCCCCGCGCGGATTCTTGACGAATAGCGGGCAATAATCGCGTGTCCAGCTGCGATTGGTCGGAAACGGAAAAAATTCGGCCGCGTCCGCATTCACACGCGCTTTCTTCAACACCGCGCGAACCCGCTCCGGCTCCTGAGTGATGATGCGCACGCGTTCCACGCGCGCAAGATGGCGCACGATTTCCGCGTACACCCACGGGATCGGCGCGAATTTCCCCGGCCAGTCCGATTTCTCGTGCGGCCACGCGATCCACGTCGCTTCATGCGGCTCCCATTCGGCGGGCATCCGCCATCGGACGCTCATTTCCGGTCCAGCCAGCGATTCAGAATGGGCGCGTACGCGTCGATGCGGCGGTCCCGCAAAAACGGCCAGTTCTGCCGCACTTCCTCCATCCGATGCGGGTCGCATTCGACCATCAGCGTCTCTTCTTTCGATTCCGAGGCCTGCGCGATCACCTGCCCGAACGGATCGGCGACAAAGCTCGATCCCCAGAACTCGATTCCCGATTCGGCCGGGCCTTCATGGCCCACCCGATTCACCGCCGCCACGTAAATTCCGTTGGCGATCGCGTGCGCGCGCTGGATGGTTCTCCACGCATCCAGCTGCGCCGCGCCGTACTGCGCTTTTTCCTGCGGATGCCAGCCGATCGCGGTGGGATAAAACAAAATATTCGCGCCCGCGAGCGCGGAAAGCCGCGCGCCTTCGGGATACCACTGGTCCCAGCACACCAGCACGCCCAGCCGCGCAAACGGCGTGTCGAAATTCAAAAATCCCAGGTCGCCCGGCGTGAAATAAAATTTTTCGAAATACAGCGGATCGTCCGGAATGTGCATTTTGCGATACAGCCCGAGAATCTCGCCTTCCGTTCCGATCACCGCCGCGGTGTTGTGATACAGCCCCGGGGCGCGGCGCTCGAACAGCGACGCCACGATCACGATGCGCAATTCGCGCGCGAGTTTTCCCAGCGCTTCGGTCGAGGGACCGGGAATCGGCTCGGCCAGCGCGAACATCGCGTGATTCTCTTCCCGGCAAAAATACTGCGAGCGAAACAACTCCTCGGTACATACAATCTGAGCGCCGCGCGCCGCCGCTTCGCGAATTTTCCACTCGGTTTTCTCGAAATTCTCGTTGGGGTCCTGCGCGCAGCCGGTCTGCACCAGTCCGATAACGAACTTCACGGGCATAAGCTCTATTGTGCAGGATTTATGGGCGGCGTTATCGGCGCGCGCGCAGCAGCGCCGTGAGCATCACGCCGACGCCGATGCCCGCCGCCACGGTGATCCACGGATGCAGCGCGGCGGTGGTGTAGACGCTGAAATTGCGCGCGCGGCCCGGATAATCGCCCCGCTCGCGATACGGCTCGCTCGGCGAGTGCAGCGCGTTTTTGGCCGGATCGGGCGCGGGACGCTCGCTCTGCTGCGCTTCGAACATCATGGCTTCCATGAACTTGTCGGTGAGCTTGGGAAACGTCGCGCCCGCGGCGGCCATGGCGCGCCCGCCCGAGCCCACGTGAATGTGCCGCACCGGATGCTCGGCGCAATGCAGGATCACCTTGGCCACCACCTGCGGCGTGTACGCCGGTCCCGGATTTTGCGGAGCGTTGGGCAGATAGTTGCGCGCGTGCTGGGTGATGGGCGTATCGATGGTGCCCGGCTTGACCAGCGTGACTGAAACCGGCGCGTCCTCTTTTTCGAGCTCCATGCGCAGCGCGTCGGTGAACGCCTGCACCGCGTGTTTGGAGGCCGAATAGACGCCTTGCAGCGGGAGCGTGCGGTCGGATTCGACGCTGCCGATGTTGATCAGCGCGCCGCCGCGCTCGCGCAGGTGCTGCGCCGCGATGCGCGACCCGTAAACAGTTCCCCAGAAATTTGTTTCAAATAAACGGCGCATATCTTCGATGCTCACGTCCAGCAGTTGGCCGTAGATCAGCACGCCCGCGTTGTTGATCCACGTGTCGAACCCCCCGAAACGGTCGATGGCGGTCTGCGCGATCCTGCGCACGTCGTCTTCATGGCCCACATCCGCGGTCACCGGGATCAGCCGGTCCGCGCCGGATTCGTTCGAGAGCGCCTCCAGCGCCTCCCCGCTGCGCGCCGCCGCGATCACTTTCGCGCCCTTGTACGCCGCCAGTTTCGCCGTCGCCAGCCCGATTCCGCTGGACGCACCGGTGATCACGATCACCTGTTGATCGATGGGCTTCAACTGGCGGCGCGTCTCGAACGCCTCGCGCACCTTGGCCGTGCGCTTGGATTTCTCCGAAGTGCGCCGCAGCGCGGTTTCAAACGCGACCAGCGCCGTCGAGGGCAGCGCCTGCCACACCTGCTCGTAATCCTCGCGCTCCTCGGCCTGCAGCTCGCGCGCGAGCTTTTCGGTTTCCTCGTCCCCCGCTTCCGCGGCCGCCGACGCCAGCGCTTCATACATCGCCATCTCGGCGGCGGCCGCGCTATACACCATTACCAGGTGCTGCGCCGTTTTTTCGGGCGTGGTGTAGCCCGCCTGCGCCATCGCCGGCGCCGCGCCCAGCGCCATGGCCAGCGCCGTCTTCGCGCCCGACGGCGTTCCGCCCAGCGCTTCGAGGCGGCTGGTCAGGCGCTCGTGCTGGCTGTTCGCCTTGGACGCCATCCGGCTGAAGAACTGATTCAACTCCCGGTCCGAGGTGATCTCGCCGAACGACTTGAGCAGATTTTCGAAATTCTGTTCCGCCGCGATGGTGTCCTCCAGATAATCCATCAACGCGGCCTGCTGCGCATTGGTCATGAGCGACGATCTCCTTGAGAGTGGATTCCCCCGTTGCCGGCGCGGTTTCGCGGAAATTATTTCGCGTGAAACGAACACGAATCCGTCCGGTCTAATTGTGAGCATGGAGACACGAGACACCGTCGAAGTGATCAAGGACTATCTTCAGGACGCGATTGCGGCCGAAAAAAGTTTCGAAACGCAGCTGCGCGCCTTCGCCCAGGCGTCGCAAAACGAGCACGATATTCGCCAGCTTTTCGAGCAACATGCCGACGAGACGCGCAGCCAGCACCAGGCGCTGACCGAGCGTCTGTACGAGCTCGGCGGCTCGCCGTCGGGGTGCAAAAGCCCGCTCGCGCGCATGTTCAACATGGCGCCGGGCGTGGCGCAAACCGGCCGCGATCATGGCGCAAAGATCACGCAGAACCTGATGATCGCCTTCGCGGTGGAAAACAGCGAAGTCGCGATGTACGAATCGCTCGCCACGGTCGCCTCGGCCGCCGGCGACGGCCCCACCGAAGTGCTCGCGCGCAGAATTCAAGCCCAGGAGCGCGCGACCGCCGAAAAGGTCTGGCAGCGCATCGCTCCCGCGGCCAGGCGAGCTGCAAAGGCGGCGGCGTAGCGTTACATCCTGATTCGGGGTCGACGAACCGCGAACCGGAATCCTGCATCCAACCCCGTGAATGCCTGACGACCCCAATGCCGATCCGCTTCAGGGATGGTGCCCGGACTGCAATCCCTGGTGGATCGCGGCCGCGGTCATGCTGCCCACCTTCATGGAGGTGCTGGACACCTCGATTGCGGCCGTGGCGTTGCCGTATATCGCGGGGAGTCTGGCGGCTTCCACCGATGAAGCGACGTGGGTGCTCACCACTTATCTGGTGGCCAATGCGGTGATTCTTCCGGCGAGCGCGTGGTTCTCGCTCAAGTTCGGCCGCCGCAACTTTCTGCTGGCCTGCATCACGCTGTTCACCTTTTCTTCATTTCTGTGCGGCGCGGCGCGCAGCCTG
>JASHWA010000430.1 GCA_030044325.1 Bryobacteraceae bacterium | reverse complement strand
TCGAAGCGCGATTCGCCGGAGCCGCTTCGGCTGGTGGGAAATTGGGGCGGACAGACGCCGTTTTTCGCGATCGACGTTGACGGGCTCCAGCCGGGACACGCTGCAGCTATCGACTCGAGCACGGCTGGCTATCCGGTCGCCGCTTTGAAGGATGTCCCCGAAGGCGATTGGTACGCGCAGGCGCTGATCAACGTGTACACCGAATTTCCGCGATCGGACGGCCACACCATCTGGGCGCACATGGATCAATGGGAGGGCCAGCAGTTCAACCGCTCGCCCGGAAATCTGTATAGCGACGTGAAGCGCGTCCACGTCGACGCGAATTCGAATATCAAGCTCGAAGTGACGCGCGTGATTCCCCCGGTCCAGATGCCCAAAGACACCGAGTGGGTGAAGCACATAAAAATTCAAAGCCCGATGCTGACCAAATTCTGGGGCAAGCCGATTTATCTCGGCGCGACGGTGCTGTTGCCGAAAGGCTACGACCGGAATCCGGCTGAGCGCTATCCGGTCATTTACGATCAGGGGCATTTCGGATTGAATCCGCCGTTCGGATTCAGCGAACAGCCGCCCGCTGGACAGAGGGCCGGGCGCGGGCAGGCGGGCTATGAGTTTTACAAGGAGTGGACCGCGGACAATTTTCCGCGCATGATCGCCGTGACCTTCCAGCATCCCACGCCGTATTTCGACGATTCCTATGCGGCGAATTCGGCCAACAACGGTCCCTACGGCGACGCGCTGATTCAGGAATTGATTCCGTACTTGGAAGAACATTTTCGAATGATTCGCGCGCCCTATGCGCGCGTGCTGACCGGAGGGTCCACCGGCGGATGGGAGTCGCTCGCGCTGGAGCTTTATCACCCCGGATTTTTCGGCGGAACATGGACCTTTTTCCCCGATCCCATCGATTTCCGCAAATGGCAGATGGTCAATATTTACGATGACCCCAACGCGTTCACCGCTCCGGGGTACGACTTCATGGTTCCCGAGCGGCCGATGATGCGCACCGCGGAGGGCCAGATGGTGCAAACCATGCGCGAGATGAGCCAACTTGAAGACACGCTCGGCTCGCACGGCCGCTCGGGGCAGCAGTTCGAGGCGTGGGAAGCGGTGTACGGCCCGGTCGGCGATGACGGCTATCCCAAGCCGCTGTTCGATAAGAGAACCGGCGTGATCGATAAATCGGTAGCCAAATACATGCGCGATCACGGCTACGATCTCACGTACTATGCGAAAACGAACTGGAAAGAGATCGGCCCCGAGCTCAAGAACAAAGTGCACGTTTACGTCGGCGACATGGACAATTTTTATCTGAATCTAGCCGTGTATTTGTTCGAGGATTTCATGAAGACGACCGATTCGGGGGCGACGTTCGACTACGGGCGTCCCATGAAGGGCCACGGCTGGCACCCGATGTCGAATGCCGAGCTGGTGCGAATGATGGCGGCGCAGGTGGAGCAGAACAAGCCGCGGTGAGGGCATTCCACAAAATTTCGCGGACGATTTCAGGAACAGCCCTGCCCGTGAGGGCGGGGGTAGCTGGAGTTTTTCAGCAACCTCCTAAGAAACCGACGTTCCCCGGAATTTGCGTGGCAACGTCAACGGGTCAGCTTTGAGGGTTCAGGAGTTTTCTTGCGCTTCGCAAGCGCTGCTGCTCTACATAACGCCGGATTATAGGAAGTTGCGAGACTTTAGTCTTGAAAAACCTCACCCCGCGGGATTAAGGCTGGCCGTCGGGGTTAGAATATGACGAGATGAGAAGTCAGGACCGGGATCACAATGGTTCTGATGCAACGAGGGCTGCCTTATGAAACGACTCGGCCTTGTAGTCGCGACAGTGATCGCTCTCTCGGCCCAAAGCGATCCGCGGCTCATAGTTAGTACGCTGGTCCGTGAGGATATCTTTGCGGCAGTTCTGGCGAACGACATGACGAGCCTTGCGCGAGGTGAGGCGACGCTCGAACAGCTCAACCAAGAACGCCCAAGGGAGCGCTCCATGGTTCGCGCATGGCAGGGCCTGGCCACCTTTTATCGCGCTGTGCGCGCGTATGAATCGGGGGACGCGTCCGAAGGTGAGCGCCTTTATGCGAAAGCGCACGCCCGCTTTGACGAAGCCTTAGAACTCGCCCCGAACAGTTTGGGCGTCTGGTCTTTGGGGGGCTTCGCGAACGCCTCATTCGCCGATCGGCTGCCCTCCAACAGGCGCACCGCATCGTGGGCTGAGGCTTACGACTATTACCAGAAGCTGGCGGCCCAACAAATGCCTCTCGTCGACAAGCTCCCGGTGCACGACAAGGGGGAGCTTCTCGGCGGTCTAACGATGTCCGCCCAGAGAACGGGCCATCAGGCGGAGTATTTGAAGTCCCTCGACAAGATGATCGAGGTGATGGCGAACACGCCATACGAGGGGACTGCGCGAACCTGGAAGGAGCATCCTGAGACAGTCGCCACTACCAGTCTCATTTGCAAAACTTGCCATGAGCCTGGGCGCCTCAAAGCCCGACAAGCGGTCCTGGCGAACGCTCCGCCTAAGTAAATCTTCCTCTCCGGTCTCCGGTCAGATAGCCCGGTTACTGGTCCGACTGACTGGAGAAGGCGGCTCTTGATACAGTGGACATCGGAAAGGCACCAATGTTCAGTCCGAAACTCGCGCCTGAAATTCGAGGCATTCTTGAGGCCGTGGCCGCTCAAGGAGCGCCGCCGCTTGAAACACTCCCCATCGCGGAAGCCCGCAAGGCCGCCTATGGCTTTATGGCGCTCGCAGGCGAGCCGGAGGCTGTTGGCCGGATCGAGGACCGCCGGATCCCGGTCCATTCCGGCGAGATTGGCGTTCGCATTTACACGCCCACGGGCGAGGGTCCGTTTCCCGGCGTCGTCTACATGCACGGCGGCGGCTGGGCCGTGTGCGATCTCGAAACACACGACACGGTGTGCCGCGCTATCTGCCGGCGCGCCGGCGCCGTGGTGGTCGCCGTGGATTACCGCCTGTCGCCCGAGCATGGATTTCCGGTGGCGCTTGAAGACTCCGAAGACGCTACCCGTTGGACCGTGGCGAATGCCGCAGCGCTGGGAATCGACCCCGCGCGCCTGGCCGTTGCCGGCGATAGCGCGGGCGGGAACATGAGCACGGTAATCGCGGCGCGGGCGCGCGAAGCCGGCGGTCCCGCGATCGCGCTTCAGGTGCTCGTCTACCCCGTCACGAACCTGGCGTCCCACGACACGCCATCCTACAAAGAGTTCGGCGAGGATCATTTCCTGACGGCAACACTGATGGACTGGTTCATCTCCATGTTCCTGTCCCGGCCCGAAGACGCTCGCAATCCGCACGCCTCGCCCGCGTTTCTGGAGGATCTGCGCGGACTCCCGCCCGCACTGGTGCTCACCGCGGAATGCGATCCCCTTCGCGACGAAGGGGAAGCCTACGCCCGCCGCATGCAGGCGGCCGGGGTGCCGGTCACGCTGACGCGCTACGCGGGCATGATTCATCCTTTCCTCAATTTTCTGGGCGCCACGGCCGGTGCGCAGCGGGCCGTCGATGAGATAGCGGGCGCCGTCCGCGGCATGGCCCCGGCGAGGACAACCGGAGCGTAGCTCCAAAAAACATTTCTCCTCATTCCTGAGTCCGGCCCGGCCGCCCGCCTAACGCAGCTTGATCCGCACCCCCGCGTTGATCCCCTCGGGAAACGACAGCACCACCGTCCCGCCCGTGTCGGCTTCGCCGTCCCATAGCTCTTCGTCGTCCACTTCGATGTCGTAATCGGCGTGCGGCGTCAGGTTCATTATAAAAACGGCTTCGCGATCGGCGCGGAACTTCGCGGCGCCAGGCGTCTGCGCACTTACCAGCAGCGCGTCTCCGACGTGCACCGGCTGTACGGCCACGCCCGCGCGCAGCGTCTGGATCTGCCCGTCCTTGAACATCTGAAGATGGCCTTCGAAATAGCCGACCCAGGTCGCGTCCTCGTCCCAGCTCGCGCGCGCGAAGATGTGGCCGGTCTGCGCGTCGTGAAAAACGAGCGGCGCCTGAAAATAGCTCAAGCCGGGCTGATAGGGATTGGCCCACAGAAATTCGTAGGGAGCTCCCAGCGCGCCGCGCAGCTCGAACCGGTCCTGCATCAGCCAGCCTTGCAGAAACTGGCTGTCGGCGGCGTTGGGGTCGTAGGCGACCATCTCGAGCTCGGCCGCGCGCGACATCGCGGCGACGGCGGGATCCGGCGCGTTGGTTCCCACGTAGACCGGGATGCGCAAATCGTTTTCGGGCCCCTGGAACGCCGCGGGGTAGTGGCCGCAGAGATGATCCATCGGAAGAGATTCAAAATAGCTCCCCGCGGATTCCCGCAGATCGATTTTCAGACTGTCGCGAACCGCGTGGAGCATTTCGTAGATCCAGTAAATCTGATCGCGCGGGAGCGCGTGGCCGGCCTCAAGCTGTTTCGCCGCCTGGCCTTGCCACCAACCTTCGAGCTGCGCGCGCAGCAGCGACGCGGAATGGTCGGAGGTCCGATCGGCAATGGCGATCGCCGCGAGCACCTGGGCGGCGTGGCCGCGAAAATCGTCCGCGCCGGAAAGCGATTTCAAGGCGTCCTCAATTTTCGCGACGAGTCGCGAGGACTGCGCCGGAGTCATCAGCGGCGCGCACCAATCGAAAATGATCGCGAGCTGGCGCAGATCGGTGTGGGCCGGGTCGAGCGCCCACTCGACGGCCTTGCGTCCCGCCGCCTGATTGTTCGAAACCTGAGAATACAGGGCCAGCGCGAAACCCGGCTCGGGCATCGGCGCGCCGCCCGCAACCAGGGCGTCGAACTGCTGCCAGCGCATGGTCGCGCGGTCGCGCTCGCGCTGCAGCAGCCGAAGCCGCTGGCGCGTCAGCACAATGCGCGGCGCGTCGGTATACACGTGGTAGTCGGCGTCCGCAGCGGTTTGTGGGGCGAACGCAAGGAAAACAAGCGGCGCGAGCACTTCAGTCGACATTGTGTCACAGCGACACACCGTTTGGGGCAACCTCACGCACCACCCAGTCGCGAGAGCGTTCTATCTCCATGAAAATCCTAGTTCCGGCGGTGGTGCGGCTCGTGCTATATTGACTGGCGAATTGATGAAGTACCTTTGAAACCTGCCCTCTGTTTGCAACTGGTTTTGGACGGGAGAAGCGAGTGGCTAAGTTTTAGCGTGCTTGCGGGAGCCGGTGTTTTTTGAGGATGTTCAGCCGCTCCTTCCTTCGTTCGAGCGGGTTGCAACAGAGGGGTTTTTTATTATGAGAGCGCCTTTTTAACGATTTTGACCTCCATGGATTACGGTTTCGGCCCGGTAGCTTGGGTGAGGAACTAATAGGACGCGGGCCTTGCTTAAAGTTTGGGGTTGATGCCGGGATCCAAGCCCGTCTTGGGCGGACCGCATCGGAATCGGGAGCAACCGTCACCTCGCAGCTCCGGTTCCGATGCGGTTTTTTCGTACATCCTTAGCATAGAGCAAATCATACCCGGGTTCGATACCGCCCGTACCATTCCGCAGGAACGGGCGGCGTACTAAAACGCGATGGACCGGAACTCGCGTTCTGGACTATTGGTCCCATCGGCGGTTGGTTGGCCACAATGCTCGCGTGGCGATCGAGGACGTGTTTCTGATCATCCGCTTCACGCGGCACTGGATTCATTACGGGCTTCTGACGCACATCGCGATTTGCGTCGTAGTGGCGGCGATCGAGGGTGTCGCGGGCAAGTAGAGGTTGCCGGCAAAGGGGACACGGTGGAACGAAGGGTGGACGGCGGATTTCAATCCGCACGGCGCTTTAGCGCCGCTCGCGACCAGCAAGGCTAAAGTCTCGCGCGGGCTCGAAGCCCGCCGTCCGGCTCGTGCGCGAATAGAATGAAAACGTGCTCGCCGGGATTCGTGTTCTCGATCTGACTTCCAATATTTCCGGGCCGTCGGCGACGATGATTCTCGCCTCGCTGGGCGCGGAAGTGATCAAAATCGAGCGGCCCGGGTCGGGCGACGACGCCCGCGCGATGGCTCCGGTCGGCGACGGGTTCAGCGCCTATTTCCTGGCGATCAATCGCGGAAAGAAATCGGTTGCGCTCGATATTTCGAAGCCCGCAGGGGTTGCGTTGGCGCTGCGGATGGCGGCGCGCTGCGACGTATTCATCGAAAATTTCCGCGGAGGGAAAGCGGAAGCGATGGGGCTCGGCGAAGCGGCGGTTCGCGGGGCGCGCGGCGACGTGATTTACGCTTCGCTTTCCGCCTTCGGGCCGCGCGGGCCCGATTTCGACAAGCCCGGCTACGACGCGCTGGTGCAGGCTCGCACCGGAATCCAGAGCGTGACGGGAGAGGCCGGAACCCCGGGAGCGCGCGCGGGAGTTTCGATCCTCGATATGGGCAGCGGGATGTGGATCGCTCTGGGGATCGTCGCGGCGCTGTTCGAGCGCGCGCGAACCGGCCGCGGGCGGCGCGTTGACGCGTCGTTGTATCAAACCGGCGTCATGTGGATGGCGTACCATCTGATCGCGCGGCAGATGACCGGCCGCGATGCCGAGCCGCAGGGCACGCGCCACTCGGCGTTTGCTCCCTACGGCGATTTCGCCACGGCGGATTCGCGCATTCTGATCGGAATTTCGAATGACCGCCTGTTCGAGCGGCTCGCGCTGGCGATGAATTTTCGCGTGGACGAAGGGTTTCGCTCAAACGCAGATCGCGTGCGGAATCGAGCCGCGCTCGATGCGCTTCTCGGCGCCATTTTCCTCAACAAAACCACGCGCGAGTGGCTGGAAATTTTCGATGGCGCGGGTGTTCCCGCAAGCGCGGTGCAGACCGCGGGCGAGGTGTTAAAAGACGCGCAGCTACGCGCGCTCGGGCAGATGAGCCAAGCCGCCGCGGGGATCGCCGCGCCGAAACTCCCGCTCGAGTTTTCGGATTTCGAGTGTGCGGCGGGCGCTGCGCCGGGGCTCGGCGAACACACTCGCGAGGTTTTGCTCGAGTGCGGGCTGGACACCGGCGAAATCGATCGCCTGCTCGGCCTCGGAATCGTCGCCTAGCTGAGCACCCACTCCCCAGTCCCTACTACCCAAACTATACTGGACTTGAATGCTCGCCACCGCGCCGCGTCCGCCTCTGCTCAAAGGCCGTCCTTTTCTGGGCGTGCTTAACGAATTCCGCCGCAACCCTCCGCAGTTTCTGCAGCAGGTCGCGCGCGAGCATGGCGATATCGCCCAACTGCGCCTGGGCAACCAGTCGATTTATGCCATCGCGAATCCGGAATGGATCAAAGACATTCTGGTCACCCATCAATCCCACTTCATCAAGAGCCGGATGCTCGAGCGCGCCAAGGTTCTGCTGGGCGAAGGACTGCTGACGAGTGAAGGCGAGATGCACAAGCGCCAGCGCCGGCTTTCGCAGCCCGCCTTTCATCGCGAACGGCTGATCGGATACGGAGCCGCGATGGTCGATTGCGCGCTGAAGACGCGCGCGAGCTGGCGCGACAGCGCGAAACTCGATATCGCGCGCGAGATGAATCACCTGACGCTCGCAATCGTCGCCCGAACGCTGTTCAGCGCGGACGTTTCCGCGGAAGCCGATGAAATTCGCGCCGCGCTCACCGATGTTCTGGGCCTGTTCGAGATGGTGCTTTCGCCGTTCTCGGAATGGTTCGAAAAGCTGCCGCTGCCCTCGGTTCGCCGCTTCGAGCGCGCGCGCGACCGCCTGGACAAAACCATTTACCGCCTGATC
>JASHWA010000429.1 GCA_030044325.1 Bryobacteraceae bacterium | reverse complement strand
CATACCGGCGCGCAATCGAGGCGTCAGCCTGGCTGAACGCCGAAAACAGCCGTGCCAGAGCTTCCGGCGCGATGCCGATGCCGGTGTCGCGCACCGCGATGCGGATCGCGCTCCCGCCGGGCGGCGCCAGAGCCGCGGAGACCGCGACTCCGCCGCGCTCGGTGAACTTGAGCGCGTTTGAAACCAGGTTTGTCACGATCTGGCGTAAGCGGTTTTCATCGCCCGCCACCCACTCGGGCACGTCCGCGCCGATCTCGAGGGTGAGAGACAAATGGGAGGCCGCGGCGGTGGCGCGGAACAATCCCACGCAGCTTTCGAGCAGACGGCGGAAGGAGAACGGCGCGATTTCGAGCTGGAGCTTGCCCGCATCGGCTTTGGAAAAATCGAGAACGTCATTGAGGACGTGCACCAGAGCCTGGCCGGAGGAGCGGATCAGTTGCAGCAGCTCGCGCTGCTCCGCCGATTCGCAGGTTTCCTCGAGCAGGGCGGAGATGCTCAGCAGGCCGTTGAGCGGCGTGCGGACCTCGTGGCTCATATTGGCCAGGAATTGCCCCTTGGCCTCGCTCGCGGCATCGGCGCGGCGCTTTTCTTCGAGGACGCGGCCGCGTTCGGCTTCGAGCTCCGCGGTGCGCTGGTGCACGGCGCGTTCGAGCGCGGCGTTGCGCTGGCGCAGCGCATAGTGCCGCCACAGCGCCGCCATCGAAAACAGCAGTGCGCCGAGCAATCCTCCCAATCCGCGCAGCCACCAGGTTTCCCACCAGCGCGGCTGAACCTGGAAGCCGGCGTGGACCGGGCGGGACCAGGAACCGCTGCCGCTGACGCGCGCGCGCACGTCGAAATCGTGGTTTCCCGGTTCGATGCCGGCGATGGAAACGGAGCGCTCCGCCGCGTCGATCCAGCGGCCCCCGTCGAGACGGTAGGCGAACTGGACGGCCTGTTCATGACGGTAGTCGAGCGAGGAAAACGAGGCATGCAGCACGCGGTTGCGCAGTTCGAGCCGTGTCAATAGGGGATCGGCGAAGGGTTCGGCGAGGCTGGAGGACGGGCGGAAGTGCGACAGGCCGCCGCTGGTGCCGATCCATATGCTGCCGTCGGGGTCGGCCGAGAACGCCTCGCCGTTGCAGTCATTCCAGATCAAACCGTCCTCGGTGGCGAAGCGGGTCCAGTGATCGCCGCGCAGCAGGAAGACGCCATCGGCGGCGCCTCGCCAGAGACGGCCGGCGGCGTCGAATCCAACGAAATCGGTGACCACGGCCGAGGCGGAATCGGCGGGCACCACTTCGGCGGAGCGAAGAATGCGGGTTCCGGAGAACTCGACGCGCTCGACGCCCGCATCGTAGCGATGGCGGAGGTAGAGCGAGTTGTCCGGGGCGACGGTGATCACGTAGGGATGATTGTCCCGCAGGCCGTCGGCGGTGGTGTAGCGCTGCCAGGAGTGCTCTCCGGCGCGCCACAGCCCGTCCGCGGCCGCGACCCAGACATGGTTATTTCCGTCTTCGGCGACCGCCCAGGCTCCGGTTGCGAGCGATCCCGGGGGATCGAGCCTGACGAAGCGGCGCGAGCGCGACGGATCGTCGTTGCGATACACGCCGGAGCGCGCGGCGACCCACAGCCGTCCGCGATGATCCACCAGGCCGCGATGCGCGCCGGCGATGGCCGCGCCGCGGTGCAGCTCCCCCGTCCGCGGATCGACGCGCGTGAGTCCGCCGGGATCGGAGATGGTCCAGATGGCGCCGTCGGGCGTTTCGCCGAGCCAGCGGACGTTGTCGCCGGCGAGGCCGTCCTTTTCGGTCCACACGCGCTCGACGCGCGCGGCGGAGACTCGCGCCAGTCCGCGGCCGGTGGCGACCCACAGGCCGCCGCGGCCGTCGCGGTGCATGTTCCAGACCAGGTTCGACGGCAGACCCTGCGCCGTGGTCCAGCTCTCCCATTCGCCGGAGCCGAGCCAGCGCGCCAGGCCCGCGCCGGCGAGGCCGATCCACAGCGAGCCCGCGCGGTCGCGCAGCACGGCGGTGGCGATGGCTCCGGGCAGCCCGCGCGATTCGCCGATCAAGCTCCATCGGCCGCTGTTTGACAGCAGCACTCCCTGATCGGTGGGAACCATGATGGAGCCGCCGGGATCGACGGCGATGGCCCCCCAGTACATACTCGAGGCGATGGCGACGGAGGCGGGCTCAAAGCGGCGCGCGCCGGGCGCCCGCTGATACAGCCGGGTGCGGCTGCGCACCCACACCGCGCCTGCATTTGAAACTGCGATTCCGTCCCAGGAGTCGGCCGGTAGACCGCTTTCGGGGCCGTAGCGCGAAAGGCTGCCGTTCTCGGTGACGCACAGCGCGCGGCCGCAGCCGAACCACAGGCGGGCGCCGTCGCGGTAGATGCCGTGCGCGGGGCCGGCGGCCAACATCGATGCGTCGAGATACGGGCGAAGGACGAACCCGCCGCCGCTCGCATCGAGCTGCTCAAGTCCGGTTTTCGTGGCGACGATGAGGCGCCCCTGAGCGTCGGCCGCCATGGCCTGCGCGTTCGACAGCATTTCGATCGCGGCAGCGGCATGGAACTGCCGGCCATCGAAGCGAAACAGGCCGGAGCAGGCGTTCGCCCACAGCGCGCCGTCGGGCGCGACATAGAGCATCTGCACTTCCGAGGTGCAGGGCAGGCCCTGGGCCGCGCCGATGAGCTCGAAACGCGTCCCGTTGTAGCGATAGAGGCCGGCTTCGGTTCCCACCCAGATGTAGCCCGGACGATCCTGCGCGAGCGCAAGCACAGCCAGATTTTCCAGGCCGTCCACGGTGGCGTAGCGCCGAAAAGTGTACTGCTGCGCGAGGCAGGCGACACCGAGCGTCAAGGCGAGCGCGCAGGCTCGGCGAATTCGTCGGCGGCGGACTGGACTACTGCTGACGGTCATGCCCTTACCGAATCGTTATCGGCAAAAGGCGGGAGAAGTTTTAGCCGCCCCCGTCCGGACGTGGCCCTGCGATCACAGCGGGGATACGTCAGCGGGCGTGGCGGCTTCGGCGAGAACGGGAACGTGCGCCGTCATGGTGACTCCCTGGCCGGGACGGCTTATGAGCTCGATGGTCCCGTTGACGAGCCGGACGCGCTCCTTCATGCTGACCAGGCCCAGGCCGCCTGTAGCCGCGGGATCCATCCCGATGCCGCGATCGGAGACGATCAGGCGGACTTCTCCGCCGGTCCGCTCGAGGGCAACTTCGGCGGTGCTGACGCCTGAGTGCTTGATCGAATTCTGCAACGCTTCCTGGGCGATGCGATAGAGGCACAAAGCGGCGTCCGGAGACAAGGCATCCCAAGCGCCTTCCGAGCGGAAATCAATCCGATGCGAGGTGAGCGCGGCCAGCTCCGTGCAATAATTCTCCAGCGCGGGGGCCAGGCCGGAGTGTTGCAGCACGCTCGGATGGAGCTCGTGCGAGAGCCGGCGCATACTCTCGGCGAGCTGCGACAGCTTGTCCTGGATGCGCAGGCTTTCTCCCAGCGCCTCGGAGTACCCTTGCAGTTTGCGCCTCAAATGGCTGAGGCCCATGCTGAGCGCGGCGACCTGCTGGCTGAGATCGTCGTGCAGCTCGCGCGCCAGGCGGGTGCGCTCCTGCTCCTGGGCGTCAATCAAGCGCGCGCTCAGCGCGTGCACTTCCTGCTCGGCCCGAGTACGCTCCTGCAGCTCGTGCGCCAGAGCCTGGTTGGCCGAGCGCAGGTCCTCTTCCGCCTCGCGCACCTCGGTGATATCCACCATCGATCCGGCGAAGCCGAGGAACTGGTGGGCTGGAGAGAATCGCGGGATACCCTGGGAAATGATGTTGCGATAAACGCCGTCGAAGCGCCGGATTCTTGCTTCCGCTGTAAACTCGCGATGCGCGGCGAGGTTCTCCAGGTAGCTGGTCCGCGCCGCGGCGCGCTCGTCGGGATGCACGCAGGCGAGCCAGTCGGACGCGAGCATTTGTCCGTCAAACCCGAGAAACTTCCTCAGCGGCTCATTGATGAAAGAGTTGTCCAACTCGGGTGCGGACATCCACAAATAGGCCGGCGTGTCGTTGGCGATACTGAAAAACCACTCCTCCCGCTCGCGAAGCGCGCGCAGCTCGCGATCCCTCCAGATGAGACCGACTCCGGCAGCGTTGGCCAACCCGATCAGGACCGCAATCAGAGCCATTCCCCATCCCAGCGGGGCAAGCGGCGCCTCGACTTCGCTGCGGTCGATCCTCGCGCTCAGATACCAGGGCGAGTCGGGAATTTTGCGGACCACTCCGAGAGCTGAATGACCCTGGTAATCGGTAGATATGGTGGCCCAACCCGCAGCCAAAGCACTCTCGTCGGGAGCCGGCTGCTTCACTTCACTGCGGACGGTCATCTCGCTCCCGGGCAGTCCTCGCACCGGGCTCAGAGCGAGTACCGTGGTCGGGCTTTCGCGGCGGAGCAGGATGGTATCCGCCGTGCGGCTGGCGACAGGCCAAGTCCGCAGGTAGGGATACAGGAACGATTCAGGATCGATCTCCAGAATGAAAGCGCCCAGCTCGCCGACCGGGACGCTCAACAACATGAAGGGCCGGCCGGAAGGTGGGACCTGGATCAAATCCGAGAGGACTACGTCGCGGGCTTTCACGGCGTCCCGGGCTGCGTCGCGCAGCGTGGGCTGCATCGCCTTGTCGGCCGCGCGGCGATCCTGACGAAGCTGGACGACGACATTGCCATCGAGGTCCACCAGGCTGATATCGCTGTAAAGAGCGTAGTGCGATACCTGTTCCATGATTCTCGTGATATCCGACCGTTCGGATCCGGTTGCCTGGTTTGCGAGAAGTCTTTCGGCGCTGCGCATCAGCAGGGATATGGCGAGCACGTGGCCATGTGCGATCCGTTCGCGGCGCCAGTTGGCGATCTGTTCCGATTTGAAATCGGCAATAGCGCGCAGTTGACCTATGGCAGCCGCGTCCAGCGTTTCGCGCTGGCGATGATAATAAAACCACGCCGCGACGAGGATGGCCGCGCCGCACACCAGCAGCGAGGCAATCAGAAGCCCGCCGGAGCCCAGCGCCGATCTCAGATTTTTCATTCGCACCTCAATTCGCGATGAGCTTGAGCCGGAGCGCGTACTGAATCAACTGGGCCGTGGAATTCACTCCGAGAACCTGCATCATTTCGTACTTGTGCGACTCCGCGGTGCGAGGCGAGATGTGCAGAATCGAAGCAACTTCCTTCATGGTGCGGCCTTCGGCGATGAGCTGGAGCACTTCGCGCTGCCGCGCCGTCAATTGCTCGGTCGAATCCTCGCCGGGACTCCTGGAGGCGATCAGCACGTCGATCAGATTGGTGGTCACCTGGGGCGGGACGAAGGCGAATCCCTTGGCTACCTGCTCGATGGCGGCGACAAATTCCTCTTCGGGCGACGTCTTGAGGACGTATCCGCGAGCCCCGGCCCGAAAAGCGCTGACGGCGGTCTGAACATCGCCGTGCATGGTCAGAACAACGGCTTTAATTCCCGGATTTTGCGATTTAATCTGGCGGATTGCATCCAACCCGTTGAGCAGCGGCATGGAAATATCCGTCACGACAACGTCCGGGCGCAGGCGCAGAGCGGCGTCCACCAGGGCTCGTCCGTCATGGACGACGCCGACAATGTCGAAGTGATCCTTGAGGAGCTCGCGCAAGCCGTTGACCACGACCACGTGGTCGTCGGCAAGCAGGACCCGTGTTTTTCCCATTCCTGCCCGCTTGCTTGTATTATGCCGGATTTCGAAGGGATACGCACGTTCCTGCCAAGCGCGCGAGCAGGTCCGCCCATCAACACACGCCGCAATCCGCCACACCGCGAGAGAGGTAGCGGCCGCCGGTGAGAACAGCTTTCAGGGCCGCAATCAGCTCCTCGCCGGCATCATCTTTAAGAACGTAGCCGCGGATGCCGCTCTCGAAGGCGCTTTTCACCAGCCCAGGGTCCTTGTAGAGGCTGAGCACCACGACCGCGCTGCACAGATTGCGCTGGATGATTTCGCGGCCCGCTTCAATCCCGGTTCGGCCGGGCATGGTGACGTCGGTGACGACGATGTCCGGCGTGGATTCCATGACCGCGTTTACGAGCGCGAATCCGTTATGGGCTAAGAATACAACGTCAAAATCCCGTTCGAGCAGAGACCGCGTCTGTTCGAGTACCTCTTGGTGATCGTCCGCCAATACGACGCGCGGCATCTGTGAAGCACCCGCATACTGAATCTCCATGCCTCATTACAACGGAGGCGGCGCCGCGAGTGTATCCGAAAAAACACGGGTTTCCTGGTCCGATGGCGCGGAGCGCGGCCCGTGTTCGACCTGGGGAACCTCCGCAATATTCCGAATGGGCGGTCGCCCGGATCTTGACCAGAATAGAACTGATCGAAGAATGGGAGGGCAGGATGTCGAATAGCAGAATGGCCACTACCATGCGTTCGCCCAAGCTCGTGGAGCTTACTTATCCAGACGACGACGCCGAGGAGTCGCAACTGTTGGAGAAGCTGGGCGAGCTGTACCGTAGACGCGAGACCTTGGAAGCGCTGATCTTCATGCTGGAGCGTTACCGCGCGTGCGGCTGCGGCGAACGCCCCGCTGGTCTGGCGGCAGTCAGGGCGGTTGGAGACTTCAGAAAAGTGACTCCGATTTCCCCGCGTGTTGACCCGTTGACGACCTGAATATGAACCCTTTTGAGGATAACCGTGAACCTGGCGAAGAACCAGACTGGTTCGCCATCGTTGACGGGGTCACTCAGGGGCGGGAGGAAGCCTTCACCAAGCTGTATGACGCGCTTGGCGGGTTGCGCGGCTATCTGAGACGCCAGATGGGTCCGAATGATACCGAAGACGTCTTCCATGAGGTCGTGTTCGATCTTGTGGCTCAGATCCAGCGGGGAGAATTGCGCGCGCCCAGAGCCACGCCGCGCTACGCCTACGTCATCGCCCGCCGCAAAGTGATGGCGCATTTCAGACTCTGCGAAGCCGAGCGGGTAGTCGACGAGGACCTGACGCGCTTCGTTGCAGAAAATCCCACCCCCGAGCGGATCGTCCTCGGAAGCCAGCATCTGGATATCGCGCAACAAGTTCTGCGCGAGCTATCTCCCCGTGAG
>JASHWA010000046.1 GCA_030044325.1 Bryobacteraceae bacterium | reverse complement strand
CGCGATCCAGGCCGCCGGCAAGGAGCACGTCAAAATCCGCTCCGTGCTCACCTGCGAATCCAAGCGCGGCGTGTGCCGGCTGTGCTACGGCCGTAACCTCGCCACCGGACGATTAGTGGAACGTGGCGAGGCCGTCGGCATCATCTCGGCGCAGTCCATCGGCGAACCCGGGACGCAGCTCACCATGCGCACCTTCCACATCGGCGGCGCGGCGACGGGGTCGGCCGAACAATCCAAGCAGGACGCCAAATCGGACGGCTTCGTGAAGTTCCTCAACATCGTCACGGTGAAAAACGCCAAAGGCGAGCTGGTCGCCATGAATCGCAACGGAATTATCGCGATCATGGACGACAAAGGACGCGAAAAAGAGCGTTACCAGGTGGTCTACGGCGCGAAAATCCTGTTTTCGGACGGTTCCAAGGTGAAGGCCAACGAGATCCTGCTCGAATGGGACCCGTACACCTTCTCGATCCTCACCGAAATCAGCGGCACGGTTCACTTCAAGGACCTCACGGAAGGTCTCACCATGCAGGAACAGGTGGACGAAATCACCGGCCGCTCTCAATGGGTGGTCATGGATTCGCACGATGAAAAGCGAGTCCCCGCGATCATCGTCCGGCCGCAGCACGGCGGAAAGGCCGACGAAAAACGTTACCTGATGCCGATGCACGCGCACCTGACGGTCGCCGACGGCGACGAGGTCCACGCCGGCGACGTGCTCGCCAAGATCCCGCGCGCCACCACCCGGACCAAGGACATCACCGGCGGTCTGCCGCGCGTGGTGGAACTGTTCGAAGCGCGCAAGCCGCGCGAAACCGCGGTGATTTCCGAAATCAACGGCACCGTCAAGTACGGCGAAATCACCAAAGGCATGCGCAAAATCTACATCATCGGAGACGACGGTGAGCAGCGCGAATACGCGATTCCCCGCGGCGTTCATATCAACGTCCAGGAAGGCGAGCGCGTCCGCGCCGGCGATCCGCTGATGGACGGTCCGCGCAATCCGCACGACATCATGGCCGTGCTCGGCGAAAAGGAGCTGCAAAAATACCTGGTCAACGAAATCCAGGAAGTGTACCGGCTCCAGGGCGTCAACATCAACGACAAGCACCTCGAAGTGATCGCGCGCCAGATGATGCGCTGGGTGAAGGTCGAAGATATCGGCGATACCGAGTTCCTTCCGGAGGAAGTGGTCGACAAGTTCAAATTCCGCGAAGAGAACTCGCGAGTCATCGAAGCGGGCGGGCGTCCGGCGCACGGCAAGACCGTGCTGCTCGGAATCACCAAGGCCTCGCTTTCCACCGACTCGTTCATCTCCGCCGCCAGTTTCCAGGAGACCACGCGCGTGCTCACCGAAGCCGCCATCAACGGCAAGGTCGATTACCTCCGCGGGCTCAAGGAAAACGTCATCATGGGGCGGCTGATCCCGGCCGGAACCGGCATGGAATACTATCGCAACGTGAAGATCGCGGGCGAGGACATCGAAGAAGAAATCGCGGCGGAGCAGGAGAGTGTGCCGCTCGACGCGATCCCCGGCTACGACGAAGAGACCCGCGCCCTGTACGCGGGCGGCTTGTCGGAAGAGCCGGCGAGCGGACCGGACGACACGCTCGCGGAATAGCGCTGACGCGACGCGGCTGGGCGAGCCGCGCGAGCCATCGCGCGGGTTACCGGCCGCGCGAGCGATCGCGCGGGTTACCATGGAAGCACGCCATGCGATTGTTCACCGCGATCGACATCCCGGACCAGACGCGGGACGCGCTCGCGCGTCTGATCGACAGTCTGCGCCGGGAGGCTCAGGTGAGCTGGAACGACGCGCAGAAACTGCACATCACCACCAAATTCATCGGCGAGTGGTCCCCGGATCGTCTCCCTGAGTTGAAGGCCGTGCTCGGCGGCGTCGGCACGCCGGGCGAGATGGCGATTTCGGTTGAGGGGCTCGGATGGTTCCCCAACGCGCGCCATCCGCATACGTTGTGGGCCGGCGTCGAAGCCTCACTCGGACTTTCCGAACTGGCGCACGCAACCGAAAGCGCTCTTAAGGCCATCGGCGTCGCGGTCGAGGAGCGGAGATTTTCTCCGCACCTGACCATTGCCCGAATCAAAGACCGCGACAGGATCGGCGGCTTGCGCTCGGCGGTCGAAGGACTCGGCGCGCCGCATTTCGGCTCATTTTCGCCGGCGGCCTTCCATCTGTATTTGTCGAAAGAAGGAAAATATACGAAAATAGCGGAGTTTCCACTCGTCTGACATGACTGGACTCCTCGCAATCGGAATCGCCTACCTGCTTGGCGGAATCCCGTTCGGCTATCTGCTGGTAAAACTTTCGACCGGCAAGGACGTGCGCAGCGAAGGCAGCGGCAACATCGGCGCCACCAACGTCCTGCGCACCACCGGGCGCGCCTCGGCGGTCGCCACGCTTGTTCTCGATATTTTCAAAGGATTTGCCGCGGTGTGGATCGCCGCGAAGCTGACCAACGACGATCCGCTGTGGACTTCGCTTTCCGCGCTGGCCGTGATGGCCGGCCACGCGTACCCGCTTTTTCTCGGCTTCAAAGGCGGAAAAGCGGTGGCGAGCTTCATCGGCGCGTTTCTTTACCTGACTCCGCTCGCGCTCGCCGCCGCGCTGATCGTCTTCATCTTAACCGTCGCCGCGACGCGGCATATCTCCGCCGGATCGGTGCTCGCGGCAGGGACGTTTCCGCTGGGCGTGTGGCTGATTCTGCACCCGCCCGCGCCGGTGATGCTCGCATCGCTCATCGCCGGCGCATTCATCGTCTATCGCCACCGCTCCAATATCGAACGCTGGAGAGCCGGCACAGAAAACGTCTTCGTCTGGAAAAAATAGCCGGGAATGAACACAAATAAATCAAGATATTCGCGTGCATTTGCGTTCATTCGCGGTCATAAATACAAATGATTTTAGTGATTCTTGGCGCGGGAAGCTGGGGGACGGCGCTGGCGATGGTGCTCGCGCCGCGATTTTCGCAAATCCGCCTGTGGGTTTTCGAAGCGGATCTGGCCGAACGCATGCTCGCGACGCGCGAAAACGATGTTTACCTGCCCGGATTTCATTTGCCGCCGAACGTCGAAATCACCACCCAATTGCGCGACCTCTCGCCCGCGGAAATCCTTCTCTGCGTCATCCCCTCGCGGTTCGCGCGCGCCATCTTCTCCAAAGCCGCTGCGTTTCTCAATCCGGCCATGACCTTCGTCACCGCGACCAAGGGGCTGGAGCAGGGAACCTTGCTGCGGATGTCGCAGGTGCTCGAACAAACCCTGCCGTTCCAGGCGAAAATCGCGGTTCTGTCCGGTCCCACCTTCGCCCGCGAGATCGCTTGCGGGGAACCGGCCGCCGTGGTTGTCGCGTCACAGGATACAGAGGCCGCCGGCCTGGTGCAGCGGACCTTTTCCGGCCCCTCCTTTCGCTTGTACACGAATTCGGATACCATTGGCGTGGAAGTTGGCGCGGCGCTCAAGAACGTCATCGCCATCGCGGCTGGCGTCTGCAGCGGTTTGGGATTGGGATCGAACGCGCACGCGGCGCTGGTGACGCGCGGGTTGGCCGAGATCACGCGGCTGGCGGTCGCCATGGGCGGCGAAGCCAGAACGCTCTCGGGACTCGCCGGCTTGGGCGACCTGGTGCTGACCTGCGGCGGGGATTTGAGTCGCAACCGCAAGGTAGGATTGGAGTTGGCTAAGGGAAGGCCGCTTGCCGAGATCACCGGATCGATGCGCATGATCGCCGAAGGGGTGGAAACGTGCGACGCGGCCGTCGCCCTGGGCTCCCAGTTCGAAGTCGATCTGCCGATTATTCAGCAGATGCACGCGGTTTTGCACGGCCGGAAAGCTCCCCGCGACGCGCTGCGGGAACTGATGGAGCGGTCGCTCAAAGGCGAGTAGGTAAGCGTGAGTCCCGAAGGTAAGAGTGGGTAAAGACGCGCAACGTTCCGAAAATTCCGGGGTTAACACATCAGGGAACGATGACATGGAGGCCCTTGCCGCAATCGAGCGCGACGCCGAGCTGATGCTTCGCGTCCGCGCCGGCGACGAAACCAGTTTCGCCGTTTTGCTGGACCGGCATCGTGCGCCAGTGGTGCATTTTCTGTATCGCATGGTGCAGAACGATGCCGTATCGGAAGAGCTGGCGCAGGAAGTTTTTTTGAGGGTGTACCGCAGCCGCGCGACCTATGAGCCGACGGCGAAGTTCACGACGTGGCTGTTTCGCATTGCCACGCACCTGGCGCTCAACTGGATTCGCGACGGAAAAAAAGAAAAAGGCCAGGAGAGCCTTACCGACGCCGTGGAAGGCGCGGAACGGCAGGTGCCCGACCGCCAGCCGACCGTCGAGCAGGAGCTGTTGTACGAAGTAAAATTACGGGAAGTGCGGGAAGCGATCGGGATGCTGCCGGAGAAGCAGCGTGCGGCGGTGATGATGCACAAGTACGAGGAACTTGAGTACTCCCGGATCGCGAAGGTGTTGAATTGTTCGGAATCGGCGGTGAAGTCCCTGCTGTTCCGGGCATATGAGACGCTGCGTGCGCGTTTGGCGCACATGGCGTGATCGCTCATTCACGAGGGACGGAACATGGATTGCCTGAAGAACGCGGGAAGCGGGGCCGAGACCCTGCTCGATTATTGTTCCGGCGCACTGGAGCCGGCGCGGGCCGTGGAACTGGAGCGGCACATCGAAAACTGCCCCCAATGTTTTCGCGCGGTGGAGGCGCAGCGCGAGGTTTGGGAAGCCCTCGGCCGGTGGAAGGCCCCGGTGGTGTCGGCGGATTTCAACGCGCGGCTGTACGCCCGCATCGCACTCGAAAATGAAGCGCCGGCGTGGCGCCGGTGGTTGCGGCGGCTGGCGCAGCCCGCGGTTCCTTACGCGCTGTGGAAACCGGCGGCGTTCGCCGCGGCGTGCGCGGTGATCGCGGTGGGATTCCTGGCCCAGATGCCGGCCGATAGGCATGCGCCCGCTCCTCAAACGCGCATGGAAACCGACCACGTGGACATCGAGCAGGTGGCCAACGCTCTGGAGGAATTGGATCTGCTGATGCCGGCCACGCCATCGACGCCGGCAAGCGCAAACCCAATGTAAACCGATGCGCCTGCGCCCGGTGATGGCCGCCATGGCCGTACTGCTCGTGCGGGGATTGGTGTCTCCCGCCGCGGCGCAGAAACCGCCCAAGCCTCCGCCGGCGCCGCGCGTGAAACCCAATCGCGGAGGCGCGAAAAATCCCAAAAACGATCCGGTGAAGGAGCTCGAGCGCTTCCAGAAAATGTCGCCGGAGCAGCGCGAAAAAGAGATGGCCAAGTTGCCTCCGCAGCGCCGCGCGCGCATCGAGCAGCAGATGCAGCGCTTCGACAACATGACGCCGGAGCAGCGCCAGCGCGCGCTCAACCGCCTGGAGACCATGCAGCGCCTCCCGCCGGAGCGCCGCCGCGCGGTCAACGAAGAAATCCAATATCTCCGCAGCCTGCCCCCGAATTTCCGCCGCGCCCGCCTGTACGGCGACGAGTTCGGCAAACAGTATTCTCCGGAAGAACAAAAAGTAATCCGCGAGACATTTCCGGGCATGAAACCGTACCCGAACCAACAGAAGTGAAGGGTCACGCCGCCCAGACGCAGCGCGAACCCTTCCAATCCAGGGGCTTCCATTCGCCGTCTTTTTTCCGCAGAACAGAAAATTTGCCGTCTGCGCATAACGGGCCGCATGAGTGGGTCATAGCCACAACGGCTACGTCCTTACTCGAATTGAACCCCACGGGAGAAAGGAAGAAGTACCCGCCCGATTTCGGATAACGCGAATAAAAGCCTTCCCACCCGCCGCTGCCTTTTTCGAAATAGCCATCCAGGTCACGCTTTTCGACCAGCGTGTACGGCTTCGACAAACTGAACTTGCGTATCAAATGCCATCGCCTCCGAGCCAAATCCTGATAGTTGGCGATGGCAGGCTCAAGGATTGGTGCCGATTCGCCCTCGGGGGCCAGGCACATCGCGAAAGAGAACGTCTGGGCCTCGATCACCAAGGTTTGCCCCGGATCTGTCGGGTCGCGCGGAATTATCGTCGAATAAACCTTATATCCTTCTTCGTCGACGTAATCGCGAGCTTGATCCTCATTAGACTGAGCGTGCCCGAGCGTGGAAATCGATACGCCCATCGCAAGCGAGCGAATCATTTCGCGGCGGGAGCGGGCCGTCATCTGAAAATTAGCTTCGCACAACCCTCACCCGGGAAACTTACAGGTGGAACTCCATCCCCGCGAAACTCACCACGCTCTGCTCATCGATGTTCCACTGCTGATAATGCCGCAGCTTTCCGCGCGCATTCGGAACGGACTTCATGAACGTGTAAATCGGAGCCGACCCGCACCACTTCAAATCGTCGCGATTTTCCTGCACCCGCTCCCAGAACCTCCGCGCGTCGCCCGATTCGACCGAGCGCACACGCTCGCGGTCGCGCGCCTCGACCATCTGCATCTCGCCATCCCCCGCGCGCGCTTCGAATCCGTCGCCATAGCGCCGGCCCATATGCGCCATATCCACCCCCAGCACCCACAGCAGCCGCTCGCCTTCGTGCGCCGCGATTTCGCCCAGCGCGCCGAAAATACGCCGCACGCTTTCGTTGTCCTCCGGCAATCCTCCCAGGTAAATGCTCCGCGCATACGATCCGCACAGCACCGGGACCACGCGAATCTTCGGCCCGAACAGATATTGCAGAAACACCACCTGAAATTCGATCGAATGCTCGATCGCGTGACAGTAATCTTCCATCGCCGCGCCCGCGCCCGCCCCTTTTTCGATCCGATCGACCAGCGCCAGATCCGGCGTGGTTTCGCCGAACGGCGTCACGAACGGCTTGCGCGTCAGCCCGATGCGATCCGGCTCGCCGTAATGCGAAGTTCCCAGGATCACGAAGGTGCGCTCGGCATCGGCGGGCGCGAGCGCCGAATACGCCGCGCGATAAGCTTCGATTCCGCCGAACGGGCTGACATGCGGAGCCGCGATCGCCACAACGCGGCCGTCCGCCGCCGGTGCGCCCTGCATGTATCCGCGCAAAGTTTCCTGGAGCGTCGCCTCATCGGGCGGATATCCCCCTCCCGCCTGCATCGCGTGGCGCACCGGCGCGGAGGCGAACTCGCGCTCGGCCTGTTCCTTGCGCCGCGCGAACGTTTCGTCTTCGAAAAACGCAGCCGCGGAGAGTGTCTCGACCAGGTGCGTCATCAGTCCGCTCACATCCAGGTCGCCGGTGAGCCGGACCAGGTACTCGCGCAACTCGAGTTCGCTGCGCTCGCCGTCGAAAAACTCGATACACCCCACCAGCGCCGCGGGAATCACCAGCGTCGAATCGGAATAATGAAACGGATCGCGAATCAGGAGCCCGGGCTTGTCGGGAACCGGGGAAGGGAAAAAATCGAGATTGTTGCGCAGGCGGGGGAGCAAATTCCAGAATACAGCACCGCCGGCGGCCCGCTCCCCACTCCCCCTACCTAATACAATCGAAGTTGCTCCCCTCCGAAAATTATCAATCCCGCCTCGCGCGCTTCCGCGAAGATCACGCGCGCGCCGAGCGCCGCTTTCGAGCCGTCGGCAACTTTCGCGTGCTGGTACTGCTGATCGGGATCGCCATGGCCGGCATCGCCTTCGGCCCCGGATGGATTTCCGCGTGGTGGCTGATCGCGCCCGTGGCGATTTCGATCGCGCTCGCCCGGCTGCACGATCGCGTCGAGGGGGAACGCTCCCGTGCGGCGCGCGGCGCGGCGTATTACGAGCGCGCGCTGGCGCGCCTCAACAATCAATGGATCGGGGCAGGGAATCAGGGCGAGCGTTTTCGCGATCCGCGCCACGTCTACGCGGACGATCTCGACCTGTTCGGCCGCGCATCGCTGTTCGAGCTGATTTCCACCGCCCGGACCGCTGCGGGCGAGTCGACGCTCGCCGCCTGGCTGCTCGCTCCCGGCGGCCGCGAAGCAGTTCTCGCGCGCCAGCAGGCCGTCGCCGAACTGCGCGATCGCATCGAGTTTCGCGAAGACCTGGCGCTGGTGGGCGAAGACATTCGCGCGGCGATCGATTCGGCCGCGCTCGCGCATTGGGGATCGCGCCCGCCGGTTCGATTTTTTCCAGGCGCGCGCGTGGTCGCCTTCGCGCTCTCGGCGCTGTGCGTGCTCACGCTCGCCTTGTGGCTCGCGCAGGTCGCGCCGCTGACGCCGTTTTTTGTGGTTCTGCTCGCGGAAATGATGTTCACCATGGCGGTGCGCACCGGAATCCGGGAAATTGTCGCGGCGGTCGCGGCGCCGGGACGCGATCTTTCGCTCATGCGCGCGCTTCTCGAACGCATCGAGCGCGAAACGTTTTCCTCGCCCGCGCTCGCCGGGCTCAGCCGCGCGCTCGAACTTGATGGCCGCGCCGCATCGCGCCACATTCGCACATTATCGGGATGGATGGAGCGCATCGATTCGGCGCGCCTGCACATGTTTTTCCGCATGGTCGCCGCGCCGCTGTTGTGGATCCCGCAGTTCGCCATGGCCGTGGAGAAATGGCGGCTCCACGCGGGCGCGCACATCGGACAATGGGTCGCTTCGATCGGCAGCTTTGAAGCGCTGTCCTCGCTCGCGACCTTCGCCTATGAGCGGCCCGCCGCGGCGTTTCCCGAACTGGCCGAAGACGCCGGCCCGCGGATCGAAGCCGTCGCCATGCACCATCCCTTGATCGCGCCCGCGGTCTCGATTCCCAACGATGTGGCCATCGGCGGCGAATTGTGCCTGTGGATCGTCAGCGGATCGAATATGAGCGGCAAGAGCACGCTGCTGCGCGCCGTGGGGTTGAACGCCGTGCTCGCCTGGGCGGGCGCGCCGGTAACCTGCTCGCGCCTGCGAATTTCGCGGCTGGCGATGGGAGCGTCGCTGCGCACCGTGGATTCGCTCGCCGACAACCGCTCGCGCTTCTACGCCGAAATCGAGCGCCTGCGCGACATCGTGAATCTTTCGCGGGAAGGCAAGCCCACGCTGTTCTTACTGGATGAACTGTTGAGCGGAACCAATTCGCACGACCGGCGCATCGGCGCCGAAGCGCTGGTGCGCGGCCTGGTGGAGCGCGGCGCGATCGGAATGGTGACCACCCACGATCTCGCGCTCGCGCACATCGCCGAATCGCTCGGCCCGCGCGCCATCAACGTGCATTTCGAAGATCACATCGAAAACGGCGAAATCCGCTTCGATTACCGTCTGCGTCCCGGGGTGGTCACGCGCAGCAACGCGCTGGAGCTGATGCGCGCGGTCGGCCTGGACGTTTAGCGCGTCGCGCGAGCGCTATGCTATGCAATAATTCACACGCGATAGGACGGCGGAGTTCACTCCGCGCGGCGCTTTAGCGCCGCTGCCCTCGAAGCGGGACTCAAGTCCCCAGGACACGGCTCTTAGAAAATGAACGCCAGCCCGCCCCGAACCGCGCGCGGCGCGTTGGTCAACAGCGCTTTCTGCCCCGACGCGCTCACGATCGGAAGGTAGCCCGCCGCGAGCATGTTGCGCAACTCCGCCGTCGCTTCCAGGCGCCCCGCCAGACTGGGGAAAAACGGCAGCGGCTGCCGCAGGCGAACGTTCCAGCCGGTCACCTGGCTGACGTCGCCGGTCATGAAGTAATGATCCGGCATCATGGTCCCCGGATCCACCCATCCGTAGCTCGACACGATGCGCGTGCCCGAAACCGGGACGGTCGCGCCGACGCTCACGGTCGCCCACGGGCTCTCGGTTTCGCGAATGGTCGCGCGTAAACCCGCGGCGCCGCCGGTTTGGGCTTGCGCCCCGCCGCCCGTGGCGAGCGCGCCCGTGCCGCCGCCCGCTACCGACGCATCGATATGCTCGGTCACATTCTGCTTCACCGCCGCCGTGTATCCCACTCGATTGAACGCGCCGACATCGAAGATCGCGCTGTTGGTGCCCAGATCCGGCATCGCGTCGGTCACCGGCAGAAATCCCTGCGGTCCGGAGAGATTGAACGCGGCGTTGGTCACCGATTCGCGATACACCGCCGTGGTATAAGTTCGCGAACCGGAAACTTTCTGATATCCAAGCTCGAAATTCTGCGTGCGCTGCACGCTCACATGATCGTTATTGAGCGAAACACGGGGCAGCGTTGCGAGCGCCGCCAGGTCCTGGTTGAGCAATTCTCCATTCGACGCCGTCTCCTGCTCCGGCGTCGCGCTTTCCGTCGCCAACCCGAGCGGCGGCGCGCCGTTGCTGTATCCGAACCGCACCACGCCTTTCGACCCCAGATCGTAACTCAGCCGGGCGTAAGGGCTCATGTAGTTCAGCCGGTCGATAAACGACACCGATTCCATGCCGAATCCATAATCGAGCCGCAGGTTATCGCTCAAATCGACGCTGTCGCGCATCGAAAGCGACATCGTGCGCAGCGCCGGTCCCGCTTCCGCGCCGAGCCCCGGACCGCTGATGACGCCGCGCGGGGAAAGATACAGCTGGCGGACCGTCAGGGTCACCTGCGGTCCCGAGCCGCCGTCGCGCGTTCGCGCATAGGTGGTCCGGAATCCCGCGGTCGGCAGGCCCGCGCTTCCGATGTATCCCACGTTTCCGCTGAACAGGACGCGGCTGGTGCCGAACAGCGAAGTCGCCAGCGCGAACGCCGTGCCCATCGACTGCTGGCTGCCCGTCGTGAACGACTCGCCGTCCCCCGCCGAAACCGTGACCATCCCGGTCGTGTCCGAGAAAACCGAGGCCGGGCTCTGCGCAGACGAGCTCACCGTCGGAAGCAGCCGCAGCACCGGCCGCGTCGATTGCGAAGAGCGCAGCACCCATTTCCAGTCGTCGCTCATGAGCGTTCCGCGCGACGGGCCCGACGAAATCAGGTCCACCGTGCTGAACAAGCTGGTGAGATTGATCTGCAGCACGTCCTCCGAACCGGCCGCCACCGCGATATTCCGCCGGATCGCCGGAACGAAGCTGGCAAGCGTCACGCGGATCGAATACGACTCCGGAATCAACTGGTCGAACGCGAATTTTCCGTCCGCGCTGCTCAGCGCGCGCCGCACCAACTGGTCGTAACGGTCGTAGAGCAGCACCGTCGCGCCCATCTGCGCCACGCCGTTCGATCCCAGCACCTGGCCCAGAATGTCGCCTGAAAGCGGCGGCGGCGCACCCGCGCGTATGACCGGTGTAAGCAAAATCCCCGTCAGTGCGCCGACTGCAATCCAAGACTTCCGCATCGCGGATCGATCCTATTCTGCTGAATTCATAGTACCGTAAAGCTGGCCGTGTCGTTGACCGTCTGGTTCCCCAGACTGTCCACCACCTTAATCTTTAACGTGTACGCTCCGGGCTGGAAACCGGTGAGCGGCAGATAATGCTCCACCGTGATCTGCGTCGCGCCGCCTTCCACACCGCTGTTGGGCGCGGCGAGCTGGCTCGCTACGTCCTCCGTGATGGGATCGCCGATGCGCTCATTGGTTCCCGCCTTGTAAAAATCGTATTCGATGGACCCCTTCGGTTTGTGGGTTTTCTCGTCCATCTGGAAATTGTAGAGCTGGAAATAAATGCCCAGGGGCTGGTCTCGTTTGAATTCGCCGCCCATGCGTGGCCGCACCTTCCGGTCACCGATCACGAACTGCCCGATGCCGATATTTTTGGGCGCCATCTTTTCGATCAAATCCGCCAGGATCACCGAAC
>JASHWA010000428.1 GCA_030044325.1 Bryobacteraceae bacterium | reverse complement strand
TTTCGATCTTTTCTCCTATCACGCCACGCCGGACGGATCGAAAATCGCGGTGCTGATCTCGACGCCGACCAATATCGGCGACCTGTTCATCGTCGACGGAAAATCCGGCCATTCGCAGCGGATGACGCACATCAACAGCGATCTGCTGGGCCAGCTCAATCTCACCGAACCGGAGATGATCTGGTACAAGAGCTTCGACGGGCGGCAGATTCAAGCCTGGGTGCAGCGTCCGCCGGATTTCCAGGAAGGCCGTAAATATCCCATGATCCTGGACATTCACGGCGGGCCGCATTCGGCCTACGGATACACGTTCGATCATGAGTTCCAGTGGATGGCCGCCAAGGGCTACGTCGTGCTGTATCCCAATCCGCGCGGCAGCACCAGCTACGGCCAGCAGTTCGGCAACGTGATCCAATATCATTACCCCGGCGATGATTTTAAGGACCTGATGGCCGGCGTGGATGAGCTGATCTCGCGCGGCTGGGTGGATCCGGACAAGCTCGGGGTCACCGGAGGCAGCGGAGGCGGCGTGCTCACCAACTGGACCATCGGCCACACCAATCGCTTTAAAGCCGCGGTATCGCAGCGATCCATCGCGGACTGGGCGGGCTGGTGGTACGGCGCCGACATGATCGCGCCGGCGTGGTTCCAGGGCGCGCCGTGGGAGTCGGCGGAGGATTTCAAGGCTCGCTCGCCGATCACGTACATCACCCAGGTGAACACCCCGTTGATGCTCATTGAAGGCGAATCGGATTTTCGCACTCCACCGGCTTACGGCGGCGAGCAGATGTTCCGCGCCTTAAAATACTTGAACAAAACCGTCGTGATGGTGCGTTTTCCGGGAGAGTCGCACGAACTATCGCGGTCCGGCAAACCCACGCATCGGGTGGAGCGGCTGCACCATATCGTCGCCTGGTTCGACAAGTATTCGCAGGGACAGGAAATTCACACCTACGACCAGCCGTAGGGTGTTCTAAGAGCCTGTTGAAAAAGGGGACAGACTACTCTGCCCCCAGACGCAAGCTGTTCAAAACCGTGTGGAGCGGTGGGCGCGGACAGAGGTGTCTGTCCCCTTTTTTCAACAAGCTCGCGAGCTGTGCAAGCCGGCTAAAACCCGCGCCATTGCTGGCGCGGCTCGCATTTGGGAGCTCGTAAACCGCAGCCTCACCCTAGGGACGGGTCATATAGCGGCGGTAAAGATCGATCTGGTGGTTTGTGAGCGGCACTTCCTTGCCTTTGATGTAGACGGCTTTGATCTGGGTGGTAACCTCGAGCGGGTCGCCGTCGGTGACGATCAGGTCCGCCCATTTGCCCTTCTCGATCGAGCCTGTCATCGAAGCTGCGCCCCAAATCTCGGCAGCATTGATCGTGACTGCCTTCAGCGCCTCTTCATACGGCAGCCCAAAAGTTACCGCCCGAGCCGCGTTGAAGGGAAGATTGCGCGACCATTCGTTGCTGAACGTGCCGAACGCGAATTTCACGCCGGCCTTGTACGCCTCGGCCGGTAGTGTCATCTCTTTATCGTAGGGATCGTCCTCGTCCTGCGACAACGCTTCGGTGCGCCCCAGAATCACGGGGATATTGTGCGCCTTCAACTCCGCCGCCACCTTGCTCAAGTCGCGAGGTTCAATGATGACTGCCTTGACGTGCTGTCTGTCGACGAATGAAATCGCGTCGCGGATGGACCGTTCCTGGCTGGCGAAGATCGCCACCGGCTCCTTCTGTTCAAGCACCGGGATCATCGCTTCCATTTTCAAATCCTTGGTGAAACCGGGTGCATTGGACGTTCGCTCTTTCTGATACTGCCGTGCCGCGTCGAAGAAATCGTTGATCTTCTGGATCTGCTGATCGTAGTTGCGTTTGGCTTCGGTAAAGGGCGCGGGTCCGCGGCCGCCCTCCGGTTCCTCCCCCCCGCCGCCACGGCCGCCGCGGCCCGCGATCGCGGGAAAGCTCAATTGCATCGCCGCGCCGCGAACCATCTCCATTTCTTCCCAGGTCCAGCCGGAGAGATGGATCATCGCCGCCTGGCCGGCGATGAACTGCGGCGCGGCTCCTCCACGTCCGCCGCCTCCGCCGCCACGGCCTCCGCCCGGATAGGTCATCGCGCTGGTGATTCCGTTGACGCGCGTCACGCCGAACGTCGCGCTATCCGGATTCACCGCGATCAAGGCTTTCAACTGCGGCATGAACTCGCCGATCTCGCCCGTATCGTTGGTCACACGCTCGGAGCCGATTTCGGTCAAACCAAGGTTCGTTCCGGAATCGATCATTCCGGGATAGACTCGCACGCCCTTGAGGTCGACCGTCTTCATGCCTTTGCTCACCACGATTTTCTCGCCGATCTCGGCGATCTTTCCATCGCGGATCAAGATGGAGGCATTCTTCATTTCCGCGGCGGTTACCGGATAAACATCCGCGTTGCGCAGCAGCACGGCATCATCGGCCGCGATGGCGGATGCGCTCAACGCCAGAGCTGCGAGGCAAACTGAAAACGGTTTCATTGCGGCCCCCTACGGCGTTGCGCCTGATCCTGCTTTTCCATTTCGAGCAGTTTTTGTTTTTCAGCCTCCCGGCCGGCGCGACCGCTGATGTCTTCGTCCCGGTCGAAATATTTGTGTCCGTCGATCAACACCTTCTGCGCCTTGGCATATTCCGACAACGGGTCTTTATCGTAGATCACAAGGTCCGCGTCCTTGCCGACTTCGATCGAGCCTACACGATCGTCCACGCCCAGCTGCTTGGCCGGGTTGAGGGTCACCAGGGCCAGCGCATTTTCGCGGGACATCCCGCCATACTTGATCGCTTTCGCGGCTTCCGTGTTGAGCCGTCCCATGAGCTCGCCATTTTCGCTGTCACTGTTGACGCTAACCAGCACACCCTTGCTCGCCATGATCGCCGCGTTGTACGCGGTCGCATCGAAAACCTCCATCTTGAAACCGAACCAGTCGCTGAAGGTGGACGCTCCCGCGCCGTGCGCGGCAATCTCTTTGGCCACTTTGTAACCTTCCATGACGTGCTGGAAGGTGCGAATCTTGAACCCGTAATCGTCGGCGATGCGGATCAGCATCAGGATTTCGTCGGCGCGATAGCAGTGTGCGTGCACGTACCGCTTGCCTTCCAGCACCTCTTTAAGCGCCTCCAGCTTCAGGTCCTTGCGCGGGGGAACCGGATGTTGGCCGGCGCTCACCGCGGCCGCGTACTTATCCCACTCCGCCTTGTACGCGACGGCTTCATTGAAGGCTTCGCGGATGGTGTCCTCCACGCCCATACGCGTGGCCGGATAGCGCAGCGGCGCGTTGCTTCCCGGCTGCGGACTCCCCGAACGCTTGGGATTCTCGCCCAGCGCGAATTTGAGCCCCGGCTTGGCCCCCTCGAAAATCAACCCATCGGCGTCCTTGCCCCAGCGCATCTTAATGACGATGGTTTGCCCGCCGATCGCGTTCGCCGATCCATGCAGAACGTTGCCGACCGTAACTCCTCCCGCCAGTGCACGATAAATGGCGATGTCCTCCGGGTTGATGACATCTTTTATATTGACCATCGAGGATACCGAGACACTGCCCTCATTGACGTTGCCGTCAACCGCGATGTGCGTGTGGCAATCGATAATCCCGGGGATGACCCACTGGCCGTTGGCGTCGATCACCGTCGCGCCTTCCGGCACAAGCACGTTCTCGCCGACCTCGGCGATTTTCCCGTCGCGCACCAGGATCGAACCTTTCACGGTCCCTTTGGCGCCTTCGGTCATGATGGTGGCGTTCCTGATCACCGTCACCTCGGCGCGGACAGCCAGCGCCACAAATGCCAACAAAAGAATTTTTTTCATGGTCGGTTCTCCGTCGCCGCGCCCCCCCGTCCAGGCGGTGGGGGAGCAGGCGTATACTTCTTGCCGTCGATAATCACCATCTCCACTTTGGTTCGATCGTCGAAAATTTCACCGCGCGTAACCACCAGATTTGCGATTTTGCCCTTTTCGATGCTGCCCAACCGGTCCGCAACGCCGTAAATCTCGGCGGGAGAAAGCGTCAGCGCGCGGACCGCGGCATCGCGCGACAGGCCGTTGTCGATCGCTTTCTTCACGGCCCGCTCCAGGTCGCGTGTCTGGTCGATTCCATCGGAATAAAACGCGAACGGGATTCCGGCCCGATTCAGCACCGCCGGCGAGCTTGGGGCTTTGGCGCGATCCTCCAAAACGCGCAGCGAATCGACCTCGTCCGGATTGCGATCGCGCGGCGCTTCCGGCCACTTCAGGCTCACCAGAACTGGCATATTCTTGCCCTTCAGGTGGTCGACCGATCGCGCGTCAAAGCCTTCGCGCATCCCGTAAAGGATGGTGGGCTGCTTCAATTCCTCGGCGAAGCGGACCATGCGCTCGATCTCCACCCAGCGATTCGCGGGCAACAGAATGCGCTTGGACTCTAACACGCCTTCAAGCGCGCGATCGTAATCCGGCCGCTTCATTCCGCGCGGGTCCTGCTGATACGCCGCTTTCACCGCGACGTAGTGATCGGCGTCGAGATAAATCTGGCGGATGTAGGAAATCACTCCCATCAATGCGCTCGGAAATCCAGCCCCGAACGGCGACGTATGGAGCGCAATGAGTTGCCCCAGGGTCGGGACGAGCACCATGTCCGCCGGTTTTTGACCCGCCAGATTGATGAGCGATCCCTGGCCGCAAAAAATTCCGCGGTTCGGAAAGACCGCGGCGGAGGTAAATCCGGCATCGCGCGCCGCCTCGAAACGGCGATCGTTCGACTGGATCAGGTCGCCCGCTTTGATCCAGCTTGTGGTCTGCGGACGATCCTCGGGACCCCACGCTCGAGGCTCCGCCGGCGCAGCGCCGCCGCGCCCGGCAGGCGCAGGTGATGGAATGCCCCAGGCGCTGAGTGCGTCGATCAAGCCGGGATACACCGTCAGTCCCTCGCCGTCGATCACCATCGCGTCGGCGGGCGGCGCGACATTTTCGCCGACGGACTCGATTAGTCCCTCGCGCAGGACCACCGTGCCCTTCGCGATGGCCGCACCACTGACGGTTACAATTCTCGCGTTTCGGATTGCAATGGCGGTCGGTTCCGGCTGCGCGACGGCCACAGCGCACAGCACACAACATGCGATAAGCACCAACAAGCGACGCTGCTTCATGGCTCACTAGCGTATCACGCCGCAGCGCCGGTGTGGATACCCAGCGGGTAGTGCCTGGAACGCTCGGCGGCCGGTTGCCGGATTCACCCGGAGTTTACGATTAGGTGTAAACTGTACGCCACCCGGGAAGTTCCTGAAATAAGCCGGGCAAATTCATCCGAAGGAGGCATCGTGTACTTCAGCCGCGCTACACCACACTTGATCAGGATCGCCGGAACATTCGTCGCGCTCGGCGCCGGGATGTGGATCGCGGCGCAACAACGCCCGGCGTCGGCCACGCCGAGCGCGGGCCGCAACATCAAAATCACAACTCACGAGGGAACCATGATCGCCATCGCCCTGTCGCCCGACAAGCACACGATCGCGATGGATCTTCAAGGCACCTTGTTCACTGTGCCTGCCAAGGGCGGACAGGCGACGCAGATCACCGATGAGCTATATGACGCCCGCCAGCCCGACTGGTCTCCCGACGGCGGCTCCCTTGCGTTTCAGTCCAATCGCAACGGCCTGATTCACATCTGGGTCGCCAGGCGCGACGGAAGCGGAGCCCACCCGGTCACTTCGGGCGATTTCGAGGATCGCGAGCCTCACTGGTCGCCGGACGGCAAGCGGATCGCGTTCTCGTCGGACCGAAGCGGCAATTATGACGTCTGGTATGTGGAAGTCGCGACGGGCGAGCTGCACCAGGTTACGAAAAATCCGGCGAACGACTTCGATCCGAGCTGGTCGCCGGATGGGAGCGAGATCGCTTTCGTTTCGACGCGGGAGCCTGGCGCGGGCATTTACGCGATCAAGCCGGATGGCTCGTCGGAGCGGCTGGTGAACGCGGTTGGCAGCGCCGGTCCCGGATTCGGACGAGGCACGATCGGCACTCCGGCGTGGAATCCGGACGGCAAGCGACTCGTTTATTCGACGGTTTCGGGTAGAGGCGCCAGGCTGATGCTCGGCGATCAGACGCTTTCATCGAATGAGGATCTTTTCCCGTTCCGCGCACAGTGGCTGTCGTCCACGGAGTTTCTCTACACCGCCGACGGCAAGATCAAACGGCGCTCGATCACCTCCAATACTGTAACGCCGGTTGAGTTCACTGCGAACCTGAACATCCAGGTGGCGCACTACACGCGCCGGAAACGCGACTTCGATTCGAAAGCTCCGCGGAAGGCGCTGGGGATTCTGCGGCCGGTGATTTCGCCCGATGGCAAGCAGGTCGCCTTCGTCGCCGTCGGCGAATTGTGGGTAATGAAGATCGGCTCGAAGCCTGAGAAGGTGACCAACGACAGTTCGGCCAAGCTCGACCCAGCGTGGTCGCCGGACGGCTCGAAACTGGTTTACTCCTCGGATCGGTCCGGAAGCTTCAATCTATGGATTCGCGACATGAAAACGGGAGCGGAGAAACAAGTGACGGATTCCGTCGCATCCGAGGCGGCGGGTTCCTGGTCGCCGGATGGGAGCAGGATCGCCTATGTCAGCGCGACCGGCGACATGGACGGCGAGATTGAAGTGCTGGATGTGAAAACGGGGCGTTCCAAAAAGATTCACGAGCACACCTTCGGCCCCGGATATCCGACGTGGTCGCCGGACGGGAAGATCATCATCATTTCGCACTTGAAGCAGGATTCGGCGCGGTTCCGGGAAGGCTCGAACGCGCTATGGGAGATCCCCGCGGATGGCAGCGATGACGGACACGTGATTGTTCCGGTTCCGCACAGGTCGATCGGCTCGCGGCTGGGCGAGGGTCCGGTGTGGTCGCCGGACGGCAAGCTGATGGCGTTCGAAATGGAAGGCGCGCTGTGGATCATGCCCGTGAAGACGAACGGCGAGCCCGCGGGCGAGCCCCGGAAACTGGTGAACGACCCGGTCGATTATCTGAACTGGGAAGGCGATTCCAAGCATATTTTTTATCTCAGCGTCGACAAAATGAAGATCGCTTCCGTGGACGACGGCAAAACTCAGGAGGTCCCCTGCGAGCTTACCTGGACCGAAGCGATCCCGTCCGGACGTCTCGTGGTTCACGCCGGCAAACTGGTGGATGGAGTCCATCAGACGGCGCAGACCAGCGTCGACATCGTGGTGGAGGGCAACCGCATTCGTTCGGTTCAGCCGCATCGGGCCGATCTCCACAGGGGCAAGGTGGTGGATGCCTCCGCTCTGACGGTGATGCCCGGTTTGATTGAAGCGCACGGGCACTACATCGACACCAACGGCAGCCTGTATGGACGTTTGCTGCTGGCGTACGGAATTACGACCGTTCGGAGCCCTGCCGGCAAACCGTCCGAGAGCATCGAGAACCGGGAAGCGTTCGAGTCCGGGCGCCGCCTGGGCCCCCGAATGTACCTCGCCGGGCATCTTCTTGAAGGGCCGCGCGTTTACTACCCCATGGCCGTGCCGATCACGAACGAGGCTGAAGTGGACGCCGAGATCGACCGTTCCGCCAGGCTGCAATACGATCTGGTGAAGGGTTACGTGAAGCTGCCGGAGCCGTTGCGGAAGCGGGTGGTCGAAGAAGCGCACAAGAAAGGGATCGCATTCAGCTCGCACGAGATCTATCCCGCCGCGCTGTTTGGCGCGGACAGCGTCGAGCACTTCACCGGCACCGCCGGCCGGGGCTATGGCACGAAGGTCAGTCTTTTGGGCCACGCCTACCAGGACGTGATCGAGATTCTTTCGAAATCCGGCATGACGATCACGCCGACCACGTCGCTCGGCGGATTCTATCCGGGAATCGCCGAATCAGATCCGGGGGCGTACGACGATCCACGCTGGCGCGCGGACGCGTCCTGGGTCCGCAACGAGAGGGGAGGACGCGGGCGAGGCGGCACGATTAGCGAAGGCCAGCTCCAAACGCTACTGGCTATGGAGCGCGCCGGCGTCCGAATCACGACGGGCACGGATGCTCCGCTGGTCCCCTATGGACTCAGTCTCCAGAATGAACTGTATTTGCTGGTCAAGGCCGGTCTCACGCCGTTCCAGGCGCTCCAGACCGCGACGGTAACGACGGCCGCGCTGCTGAACGCGAGCTCGGATTTGGGAACCATTGAGCCAGGCAAGTTGGCCGACATGGTGGTGGTGGATGGCGATCCCCTCACCAACATCATGAACGCTCGAAAAGTGCGGCGCGTGATCAAGAACGGCGAAGTGATCGAGATGCAGCAGCTTCTCAATCCACCGAATCGAAGCAGCGGCAGTACCGCAAACTGAGCGCATTGTGATGTCCAGCAGCCCGTGGGCGCGTCTTTTCGATTGCTAGAATGATGGCTGCGCTATGAGGGTTGTCTTTACGTTAGCAGCCTTGTTCTCCCTGGTCGCTTCCGGCGGAACGGAACAAGGCGATAAAGATCAGCCCGTCCTCACGGTACGCTCAACATTGGTTCAGGTTCCCATCCTGGTGAAGACCAAGCGAGGAGACGTGGTTTTTCAGCTTTCCGCCGACGACTTTCTCGTCACCGACAATGGCGAGCCGCAGCACCTCACACTCGATCAGGACACCGACTCGCAGCCGCTCGCGCTAGCGATCGTGATTGAAACCGGAGGCGCCGGAGCGCGGCATCTTGGCGATTACCGCCGGCTCGACGCGATTCTCGAAGCGGTCATCGGCGGTGTAGAACACCGCGTCGCCGTGATTACCTTCGACAGTGCGCCCCATTTGCTGATGCCTTTCCCGGCGAGAACAGGCGAGGCTTCCGGGCGGCTTCGAGGTCTCCAATCGGGAGATCAGGGTGCAGCGATTCTCGACGCCGTAACGTTCGCCGCGGCACAGCTTCGGACGCAGCCCGCGCGCTATCGCCGTGCGATTCTTCTGTTCAGCGAAACCATCGACCAGGGCAGTAAAACCACTCTAAGTGAAGCGCTTCACCTGATCAGCGATACCAATACGCAGATTTACAGCTTCGCGTTTTCAAGTACGCGCTCCGCGGTCTCGCACGAAGCATCGAAATTCAATAGCACCGAGTCAGGCCCCGCGCACGGCTGTTTCAGCCGGGAGGGAGCCGATTCCGAGTACGACGGGCACTACAGCAGGCAGGTGCTCGACTGCATCAGCCAGCTTGCGCCGCCTCTTCGGTTGGCCACCATGGCCTTTCTTACGGCCCGCAACGCGCTGCGGACCAAGACCGCGGAATCGATCGCGCAGCTCGCCGGAGGCGAGTTCCATCCCTTCCACGATGGCAAGAGTCTAAAAGCGAGTCTCATCGCGCTGTCGAACGATATCCACAATTACTACGTAGTAAATTTCCGCCCGACATCGCCCACGCCGGGGTTGCACGCGTTGCATGTGGAGGCCCCCGGGCGCCGGGAATTGGTACTCATCTCCCGCCGCGAGTACTGGATCGACGACGATACCGCCCCGCCGTTACCACGCTGATTGAGAGGCAGGAGAAAAACCCGGGTGGTGTCTGGTATCTGCGTTGATTCATCTTGAACCGCTCTCTCGAAATCATAGCGACTGAACCCCGCCGTAACCGGCGGGGCTTTCGCCGCCACGGCTGTCGGCTGTCGAGCGCGCGTTGCGTTACGGCCGCCTCGCGTCGGTTTCCGAGACGCCTTTTTTGGAGTAAAGTGCGGATATGTTCGAACGCTATACCGAAAAGGCTCGGCGAACTATTTTCTTTGCCCGCTATGAGAGCAGCCAGTTCGGCAGTCATTGTATCGAGTCGGAACACCTGCTTCTCGGACTCCTGCGGGAGGACAAGGCCCTCGCTAACCGCTTCCTGCGATCCAGCGCGTCCGTCGATTCCATCCGCAGGCAGATCGAGGCGCGCACTACCCCCGGCGAAAAAGTTTCGACCTCCGTCGATCTGCCCCTGAGCCAGGAATGCAAGCGCGTGCTGGGATATGGGGCCGAGGAAGCCGAGCGCCTCAACCAGAGTCCCATCGACACTGAGCACCTGCTGCTGGGGCTGTTGCGCGAGGAGAAGTGTTTCGCGGCTCAACTGCTACGCGAACAAGGACTCCGTTTGAACTCGGTACGCGAGGAGGTGAAGCGATCGGGGAATCCGCCTGCTCAGAGCGGTCCTCCGGGCTTCGCCCGTCTCGACGAGTGGATTGACGAGTGCGAAGCGCGCGGCGGCATGTGGATCGTCAAGCAGGAGCGCGTCGCGAACAGAACCACGCGCGTGGCCATTTACGCGGTCGATCCACCGAAAGAAAGCGAACAACGCCAGGATACCGCTCCCGCCGAGAAGCTCGCTCAGATTCGGGAGCGAATCGATTTCATCATCGAGCGAATGAAGAGCGCCATCTACAACCGTGAATTCGAGAAGGCGCGCTTCTATGCGGACGAGGAACGGAAAGAGCGGGAGAATCTGCGCTTGCTGCGCGAGCAGTTCGGCCTGGAAGAACCGCCGCCGCGAGTCCCCTTTCTGTGCGTCGAGATCGTTCGCGATGCCCGTTTCTCCCAGGTTCAAAAACGCTGCGACGATTCGATTGCCGAAGGCGTTTCGCAGGTCTGGCTGCTCGACCCCGATTCCAAGCGCGCCTACACCGTCACCAAAGACGAAGGGCTTCGCGAGTTCAAAGGCGAGGTCCTCCACATCGCGGATCCGCCGCTCGAAATGGATGTGAGGAAGATGTTCGGTTAGGACCGCGCTCGGCCGGCCTGCTTACGCCGGCTTCATGGAGCTCGATCCGACCAGACGTGTCTCTTTGGTGACGCAGCTTATCTGCAGGTTGTATCCGTTGGGCGTCTGGGTGTGAAAGCTCTTGTACGCGGTCTGATGGATGTCGCCGGTGTTGCCCGTGTCCGCCCGGGCGCGCAGCTTGCGCTTCTCTAAAGCGTCCTTCACGGCATCGGGGTCGAACGGCTGGATGCCGAACGAGATGTGATCGATGCGGATATTCCGCGGCCGCTGCCTTCCGTTCGCCGAGGGGTTGCCGAAGTTCGGATCGTTGGGATTGCCGCCGCGGATAAGCGCGTCCCCGACGTCGCCCATCAGCACTTCGTTCTGGCTGCCTTCATCGAAGGTTTCCTTCCAGCCGAGTAGATTGGTGTAATAGGACACGCTCGCCTTGTAGTTGGTCGCGCCGAAGGAGAAGTGATCGAGCCACACCGTCTGCCAACCCGTGGGCTCGAACGGCAGCTCCACCTCAAGCTTGGCGCTCGCCGGAGTCTTGCGCGCCTTCACCAGCCCTTTGCTGTTCCCGATCTGCACATCGAACCCGTCGGGATCCTTGACGTGGAAGCTTTCGAAGCCTTTGCCCCCGGCCGCGGAATTGTTGTCGGCTACCGGATCGAGACCGCGCTTGCGAAGTTCCGACTCGACTTTTTTGGCGTGCCACGGCTCGATCGCGAAGCCGAAGCCGTCCACCAGCGCCGTTTTCTGTTCCGGCGGCGCAGCCTTGAAGATCGCCGATCCCCAATCGCCGATGTCAAGAATCGCGCGCTTGCCGTCATCGCTGCGCAGCTTCCAACCCATGAGCGCGATGTAAAAAGCGGCTTCCTTGCGGTAATCCGGCACTTGAAACGAAATGTGTTCGAGGCCGGCGGTCTTCCAGTCGGTGGGCGCGAAGAGCGGCTTGATCGGAGCGGTAGCCACTTCCTTGCTCATCGGGCAGGCCGGCGTGTTGTAGCCGTTTTGACAGCGGCCCTGTGCAAACAGGGATGCCGCGAAGCGTGCGCCGGCAGCCGCGGCGCCCAAGGCGCGGAGCATATCACGGCGGGATCGGAGATTCGACATACGGAAAAAATTATATCCCACCCGGCAGGCTGGGGAGCTTGTGACAAACAAGACAGGCAGCTTGCTCGCCCGGTGCTGCTCAGCGAGTGACCGTTACGGTGATATCCTCATCGGCCCACAGCGCGCCGTCCGAGGCGTGCCAGCGAAGGACGTAAACGCCCGGTTGATCGAAGCTCACCGCGACGGTCCATTTTCCGTCGGCCGGAGCGGGCGGCGGCTGCCACAGCGGAGCCCATTGTGAATTCGCGCCGGCCCGTGTGTCTTCCCACGTCTTGGGCTGCGGCGGCGTGAAGGCCGGTACTGCCGGACCGCGATAGAAATAGCACGAAACCCATAACCCCGTCGCGCTCCCAACGGTGACTTGGCGCGGCGGCACCAGGCGCAAGTCGTTCACCTGCGTGTTGCCGCGTTCGAGAAATGCGCCGCGCGGGCGCGGCTTGGGAACGCCGTCATCGGTTACATGGGCGGAAAGCGTGAGCGTCTCGCCGATCTTCACGGTACGATTCCGGTCGCCCGCCGCCTCGAGAACGGGCGGTTTATTCGCCCGGATTTCGGGGTTGCTGACTCCTGCTCCGATGGCGCCGGTTTCCGAGGTCAGCACCATGTTATCGACAAAATAATCCTGACGCAGCGAGCCATAGGCTTTCTCGGTCTTGCCATGCGACACCAGCGTCCAAACCAGTTCTTTTTCGCCGAAATCCGCGGGTACTTTCACGCGAAATACGAATCGATTGCGCCGCGGAAAGAAATGCGTCGGCTGGCCCTGATCGGGAGCGCCGGGCTCGAAGTGATTCTCCGCGCCGACGGCAAGGTCGAATTCTTCTTCCCAGTTTTCGTTCATGTAGCCGAAAAGAAGATTGAACGTTCCGTCGGCGTTCTTTTCCCAACCTTCGAAAGCGGGATAAACCAGCTGTCCCTTCGAATAGGAAAGCTGCTGAGCACCGGCCGGAAGCCATAGCAAAAGAGCCCCCGCCGCGCAGATGAAACCTGTTCGAGTCATGCTCTAAATGTCTACTGCGGTTGCGATCCGCCGCTCGGCGCGGGAGCCTTCGCGGGCTTCCTGGGAGGAATCACGTCGCCATTGCACAGCGGGCATCCGATCACCACGTCGTTCGCCGTCAGCTTCAGCTTTTCGCGCCGCTGGGCCATTTCGGCATAAAATTGCTCATCGGTGAGCGCAAGACCGCGGCCCAGATCGATGAACATATTCGCAATCGAGCGGTTCCCCGAGCCCGACCAGTTGCGCGGATCGGTCACGTTGAAGTTCGCAGGCGTGCTGTCGAACCACCCCACGATGTGCAGAATGGTGCCTTTCGGTAGCAGCGGCGCGTAATCGTCGTCGTAATCGTACACGCGCACCCAGTTATGGTCGTAGCCGGCGCAGGAAAGCGTCTGAATGTTGATCCCCCAGATGGCTTCGAGACACATGCGCACGCCCGGGGCGTGCATGTGCGGCTCAAACGACACGATCTTGGTCGGTTCTTCGAGCACCGTGTAGGCGTCCAGGCGCTGGCCGGCCTCGTTGGGACGCAGGTCGATATCGACGCCGTTGCCGAGCGAGCGCGAGCGCGACCATTTCACCGCGGGCTTATACCCTTTGGGGAAAAATTTGAAGCCGAACAAGAGCCGCGCCTTGGTGTCGCGTCCGTTCGAATGCAGGTGCGTGGAATAAAACACCAGGTTCGAATTGGCGCGCAGCAGACGGCCGGCATCGTCGGGAAACACGTCCGCGTTGCGGCCTACTTCGTGGATCGGCCAGCCGCCACCGTCGCCTTCGGCGAGCGAGCCCGCTTCGCCGGGAACGTTCGTCGTCCAGATCATATGATGGAACACGTAGCGCCCACCCACCGTCTTGCGTCCGGTGTCCTTTTGAATATCGTTGACCTCGCGCATCTCGATGGACTTGACGTAACGGTCCTCTTTGAGACCGGTCGGCGCGGGATCGAGATCGCCCCACCAGTCGGGAGCCCCGGCTTTAACCGTGATTTCGGGGGTGGAAACGATGAGATCCGGTTCACCGAGTGTCCAGCGGCTGCCGTCGTTGAGCTCAATCGCCGGCGGCAGGTCCGCCGGATTGCCCTCCGGCGCGCCGTTATCAGCCCACTTCGCAATCTTGGCGATTTGAAGATCGCTCAGCGAATTGTCGTTCTTATAATGCTGAATACCGATATTTTTCTCGATGTACCAAGGGGGCATGACGCCGCGCTTGTCCCGCAACGCGGTGCGTTCTTTGATTGCCCGCGCCCAGGGCCGGACCTCTTTATAGGTCAGAAGCGACATCGGCGCGACGCCCGCCGGCTGATGGCAGTTCTGGCAGCTGCGCTGGAGGATGGGCGCGATGTCTTTCGAAAAAGTGACCTCGCCACCGGCCGAAACATCCGCCCCAACAACGGCGCTTCCAGCCATGAAACCCGCTGCAACCAGCGGAATCATACGACGAATCGGCAGAATCTTCATTGAAATCCACCTCCCATCGAGAGTTCCCAAGTAGTATATCCACATTATGCGCAAGATGGAATCCCAGGCTTTAAATCTAAGGTCGCCAGAACTCGCGGAAATCAGGCCGAGCGTTCTCCGTGCGAAAAGGATCCCTGGGATACGCCACCGCTCCGAAAGCAAAACAGAGCCGGGGCGCGGACCGTGCGCTAGTTAAGCTCTCGAGGACCCGAGCAAGGCTTTTAGCCTTGCTAACGGGGCAGCGGAACTGAAGTCCGCGCGGGAAAGATGCACGATCCACAATACAAGTTGTTTAATATATGTTATTTACATAAACTCCGGCTTCCGAAATTCGAATCACTGGGGTCTGGCGGGAGTCTTCAACGGGAGTCCCGGAACCCGCATTTGACGGTGAATTCACTAATTCAACACCTATCATCGGCGCACGGCTTAGTCTATAGTGTTCAGTCAAGTTGGACAACAGGGTCAATCTATACCGAACACCACGCTTGAGTGCGGCAATCGAAGTTGTCACCGGAATTGGAATTCACGGCTTGAAAAAAGAAGATTTCAGGGGGGGCGAGAGTCTATGATGAAAAAAATTTGGAAGCCATGCGTCCTTCGCTGGCTATTCCTCACTGTGCTCAGTGCAATGATGGTCAGCAGCTTGGTGGCTCAGGGGCCCACGGGGACCATCAGCGGAATCGTCACCGACGAGTCCGGAGCGGTGATTCCCAACGCGACCGTGACGATCACAAACACATCCACCAACATCGTCCGTACGGCGACCACCAACAGTGAGGGCTTCTATAGCGCTCCCGCTCTTCCAGCCGGGGATTACCAGGTCAAGGCGGAGTTGACCGGCTTCAAGACCCTGGTCCGTCCTGCGACGGTGCAGGCCGGCGAATCGACCCAGGTGAACCTGCCGATGAGCGTCGGCCAGACCCAGGAAGTCGTGACGGTGGAGGCGGCGTCGGCGGCCATCAACTATGAAACCAACAGCATTCAGGGCGTCATTCCGAAATCAACCATCGACGACCTGCCGCTGAACGGGCGCAGCTACCTGCAGTTGGCGGGGCTGGAGCCGGGAGTGCAGGTAGGCATTGGAAGCACGGCGCAATTCAACGTGCTGTTCACGGTGAGCGTGCTGGGCGCCGGGAACCGGACGGTGATCACCATCGATGGCGGCAATGTTTCCGACAACATCACCGTAGGCGGCGGAATGGCCTCCATGAACTTCTCGCAGGAGACGGTGCAGGAGTTCCAGCTTTCCGAAGTGAATTTCGACATTTCGACCCCGATTGCCGCTGGTGGCGCGATCAACGTGGTGACTCGGTCCGGCAGCAACGACTGGCATGGGAGTGCGTATTTTTTCTATCGCGACCATAATATGGCCGCCTATCCGAACCTCCAGCGCCAGGCGGGCGTGT
>JASHWA010000427.1 GCA_030044325.1 Bryobacteraceae bacterium | reverse complement strand
CCCGCGTTGCGCGAAAAACACCGCGACTTCCGAGCCGATCAGCCCGCAGGAACCGGTCAACAGCAGAACTGGATTAGACACGCGTTCAAATTAGCAAAACCCTGGCATACGATCAACCCGCCTCATCTTGTAAACCGCGGCCTGGCGGAGTGTGTGTAAACAACCGGCTAAACCCGCGCCATTACTGGCGCGGCTCGCAGGCCGACCCGAGCCGCGGCAGTGATGCCGCGGGCGACGGCTCAGTTTGCACACAGGCTCTGACGGCTGGCGGACCGCCTCCAGGACGCTCTAGACTGAACGTATCGCGAATCCGCACATCAAGCTGAACGACTTCGAGCGCCTGTGGCGCGACATCGGACCTTCCGTGCTCGACGCCGTTCGGGTTGTGGGCGAGAGCGGGTGGTACATTCTGGGCGCGGAGGTGGAACGGTTCGAGGCCGAACTGGCGCGGCTGTGGGGCGCGCGCTTCGCGGTGGGGGTCGCGAGCGGCCTGGATGCCATCGAAATCGCGCTGCGCTGCTGCGGATTGAAGCCGGGCGACCAGGTTCTTGTGCCGCCCATCTCCGCTTTCGCGACGGTCATGGCGGTGATCCGGCTCGGAGCGACGCCGGTGTTTGTCGATTGCGACCGGTTCGGGCTGATGGATCTCGAGCAGGCGCGCGAGGCGCTTGCCGAGGGCGGCATCCGCTGCATGCTGCCGGTTCATCTGTATGGCCATGCGCTCGATCTGGATGCGCTGGGCGCGCTGAAGGCGAAATATGAAATTCCGATCGTGGAGGACGCGGCGCAATCGATCGGCGCGTCACATCACGGCGTGGCATGCGGCTCAGTGGGCGATTGCACGGCGACCAGCTTTTATCCCACCAAGAACCTGGGCGCGTTGGGCGACGGCGGCGCGCTGTTGACGAACTCCGACAGTCACGCGAGGCTGGCGCGCACTCTGCGCAATTACGGGCAGAGCTCGAAATACGTGCACGCGCACATCGGCTACAACAGCCGTCTCGACGAGCTGCACGCGGCGATCCTCGGCAGAGTGATGTTGCCGCGGCTTGCGGGTTGGACTGAACGACGGCGCGCGATCGCGCGGCGCTACGTCGCTTCGATCCACAATCCGAACCTGGAGATCGCCGGCGCGCCCGCGGGTTCGGAATCCTCGTGGCACCTGTTCCCGGTGCTTGCGCCGCACGGGCGAAAATCCCAGTTGCTGGCGCATCTGCGCGCGAACGGGATCGCCGCGGGAGAACATTATCCGCTGGCGCTGATGGATCAACCCGCGATGCGCGGGATTGCGCATCGCGAGTTCCGCGGGTGCTCGCGGGCCCGTGATTTTGCAAGCCGCGAGGTCAGCCTTCCGATCCACCCGTATCTTGAAAACCAAGAAATCGAGCGGGTGATTGATGTGGCGAACGCGTGGCAAGCCGCAGGCTGAGGGCTGGCGGTTGTCGAGCGCGTTTAGCAAGCGCGGAATCATGGCCGGGCCTCAGGATAGCGTCGATTCTCGGCCATCAGCGCGAGAACGTTACCGTCGGGATCGCGGAAAAACGCCATCCACAGGTCGTACGCGGGCATTTTCGCCACCAGGTGCGGCTCGCGGTCGAAAGCGACTCCGCGCGATTGAAGCGTTTCGGCGGCTTTGTGGATATCTTCCACCTCGAAGTAAATAATCGAGGACGGATCGGGAGGCGCTTTGGAAGTGGAGATCATCAGCCGGATTCCATCGCATGCGAAGAACGCCGCGTTCGGGGATTCAAACAGGAAGCGCACCCCCAGCCGGTCGCGATAAAACTCGACCGAACGCGAGATCGCCTGCGAGGGGATTCCGATCTGGGAGATGCGCGTAAGCTCAAAAGAACGTGTCATTCGATCTCATTACAGCGCCGGTAATCGTCCGGGTGCAACGCCAGGGGAGCCGGGATGCGTCAAACCGTCTGGGGGTGAGCATCGCTCATCGGCCTTCGGGCCGGCGGCCGGAAGTCTCTACCTGGACGCGCCGTCCGCTCCCCTTCAAAGTGACGTTACTCGGGGCGTTGGCTTCGTTTTCGCTTCTGTTCCGGTCCGGCGAGTTATGGTTAGCGCCTTCCGGCGATCAGCGCGCCCAGCCATACCGCAAAATAGCCTAAGACGACGCTCCCGACGGCGTTCAAGAGTCCGAGCCATCGGGCGCCGTCGCGCATCAGTCCGAAGGTTTCCCATTCGAAACTGGAAAACGTCGTGTATCCTCCCAGGAACCCGACCACGAGGATCAGGCGCCAGCCCGGGTGGGGGTTCAGCCGCTCGGTGAGCAGGGTCATCAGCAAGCCGATCAGGAATGAGCCGGTGATGTTGATGAAGACCGTGCCGAAAGGGAATCGTGCAGCGGAGCGATTCATGATCGCGGCTCCCACGAGATAGCGCGTCAACGATCCGCCGGCGCCTCCGAGCATCACCATGAGATAACGGTCCAAGGACGATCCTCCTTGTATCGATGATAGAGGCATTCACTCCCGCGCTTAGGCATGGGATTGCGTCGGTGCGTCAGGGGTTGGGGGTTTCCCCGGCGACGGCCCCGCGCTTACGCGCGCTTGATATACTGATTCGCAACACCTCGCTGTGCTTTCCGCCTCGCTGCGGATCCCGATTTTCAAAGGAGATCCTATGAGGAAAACTACTGTGGTTGTGGCGTTCGCCGCCGGATTGCTGGGCGGGATTGCATCGCGTTATTTTTCGCCGCAGGCGGTGCATGCGCAATCGCTTCCATCCGAGCTGCGCGCGCAGAAGTTCGTGCTGGTGGACGAACGGGGTGCGGTTTTGGGAATTTTGGCGCAGGAATCGGGGCGCTCGGCACTGAAGTTGTTCGATGCCGACGGGCGGGAAATCTGGAGCGCGGGCGGGAAAGTGATGGCGCATAACGCGCATGTGGGGAAGTGAATGGACATGACTCGGCTGTAGAGGTTCGTGGTGCGTAGTGCGTAGTGCGTAGTGCGTGGTGCGTCGTCGGGTGTGGTGGAACGGTAAATCTTCTGCTCCCGACGACGATCCCCGCGATTATTCGCGGGGGGGCGGTTGTTTTTGTTTTTACCCGCGCCATTGCTGGCGCGGCTCGAAAATTTATTGGATCCGGATCCTTTAGCCGAATTTGATATCGGTCGTCGACGCGACCGGCCGCTTAATTTGCGCCGCAACGGCTTGGCAACAGTCATGTACTGCCGGACATCCAACGCACGCAGGCCCGCTCGGCGGCATACTAGTAAGCCCCTATCTGGCCGATCCCGTCCTCCGTTGGAAGAGCACGTGGACTCCTTGACTATGTTGTAACGGGGAGTGGGGAGTTGGCAGTAGGGAGTGGGATGGGATGTCGTTGAGAATTCGGGAAATATTGTTGGAAAATTTCTCGGGAACCA